>JBIJAP010000425.1:0-3392 GCA_044345715.1 Rubrivivax sp. | reverse complement strand
GGCAGCGGCGGCCGGCGGCTCGAGGCCGAAGTCGCCGAAGTCCAGCAGGCTGGTGTTCCTCGACGACTCAGCGGGCGCTACGGTCGGCAGCCCCTCGCGCAGCGAGCCAAGGTCAAAGTCCAAGCCATCGTCGGTCGGCGCCGGGGCCGGCGAGGGGATGCGCGTGTCCGGCGGCAAGGTCTGCGGAAACTCCTCGATGTCGGCAGACGAAGGACGCTTCACCGGCGCCGTCTTGGGTTCGGGCTCGAGCGAGCTCGTTCGATCGTCGCCGAACGGGTCGTCGAGAGAGGCATCCAGGGCGATCGGCTGCGTGGCTTCGGGCGCGCGCACCGGGTCGCCGCCGCCCAGGCCGATGTCGAGGTCGACGTCGATGCTGTCCAGCGTGGCGTCGGCTGCCGGCTCGAAGGCCGGCGGCTGCGCCGGTGCCGATCGCGGCTGCGTCGGCGTGCCCAGTCGCTCGTCGTACTCACTGTCGTCGCCGCTTGCGTCGGCGGGCCTGCCGCCCGGCTGGTACAGCAAGTTGTCGGGATCGATCGAACGGCCGAGCTCCTGCGCCTTGGCCCAGTCCTCGCCTTCGCCGCGCGTCAGGTTGAACATCTGCGTGGCCAGCAACTCGAAGCCCTTGACGTCGCGCCGCTTGGCATACACCTCGAGCAGCTTGCTGCGGATGGCCATGCGCTCGGGCGTGGAGCGCATGGCCTCCTTCAGGATTTCCTCGGCTTGCAGGTCGCGGCCGTAGGCCAGGTAGACATCGGCCTCGGCCACCGGATCGACATCGCCGATGGCGTCAAGCTGGCTGAGCGAGTAGCTCATCGACGACGACTGCCCTGCGGCGCTGTTGCCGGCATCGCGGGTGTCGATGCGCTGACCGCCGCTGGCGCCGAAGAAGCTGTCGGGCTGCAGGCGGCTCTCAAGGAACGAGGTCTCGCCCGCGGACTTGCGGAACTTGCTTCGCAGGCGGTACACGCCCAGGCCGCCGAGCAGCAGCACCAAAACGCCGGTTGCGGGCAGCAGCAGCGTGTTGTCGGTGAACGAGTCGAGCAAGCCACCGCTGTCAGCCTGCGGGACGGAGGCGGCGGCGGGGGCTGCAGCGAGGGCCGGCGCGGGCGCCTTAGCCGGGGCTGGCGCAGACGCCGGAGTGGCCACAGACGGGGACGGTGCAGCGGCCACGATGGTGGGCGCTGGCGAAGCTGTATCCGGTGCCGGTGCCGGTGCCGGTGTCGGTGCCGGTGCAGCGGCCGGTGGAGGCGCCGGGGCGGCGGGTGCTGCCGGCGCTGTAGTGCCTTGCTGCAGCTTCTTCAGGTCATCGACGTTGCGCGACAGCTCGGCGATGCGGGTGCCTGCGTCCTTGCGCTCGGCATCCTTCGAAATCTTGGCCTCAGGCGCGCCGGGCTTCACGCCGCCCTGCGACAGGATCAGTCGCTCGGGGGTTGTGGCCGCACCTTGCTTGCGGTCCTCGACCTGGGCCTGCACCTTGCCGGCGGCCTGCCGGGCCGGGGCCTCGGCGGGCGCAGCGCCGACGCCTTGCGCCAGACGCTGGCGGTAGGCGCCGAAGTCGGCGCTCTGGGCCACGATGACCTCGCGGGCTTCCTGCGGCGTGATCTTGCCGGCCTCGTCGGCCGAGGGTACCGTCAGCACGGAACCGGCCTTCAGCCGGTTCATGTTCTCGCCGACGAAGGCATCGGGGTTGGTGCGGAACAGCGAGACCAGCATCTGGTCGAGGGACACGCCCGAGGGCGCGATGCGGCCGGCGATGCGCGACAGCGAATCGCCACGGGCCACGCGCACGGTGTCACCGCCAGCCGATGCCGGCGCGGCGCCCGCAGCCGGCCGCGCCGGCTGTGGTGCCGGTGCGGCTGCGGCCCGCGGGGCGGCTGCAGTCGGCGCTGGCGTGGCAGCCGGCGGTGCCAACGGCACGGTGCTGCTAGGGGCCGGCGTGAGCACCGGCGCCGTTTCGGCCGGCGGCGTGGCCACGGGCCGCGACTGCGGCGGGTCGAACAGCATCGTGTACTCGCGCACCAGGCGCCCGCTGGCCCAGGTGGCCTCGACGATCAGGTCGACGAAGGGCTCAAGCACCGCGCGCTCGGTCGTCACGCGCAGCACCTGGCGGCCATTGCGCTGCACCAGCTGCACGCTCGCCGACGGCAGCGCGGCGTTGTACTCAACCCCCGAGCTGCGGTACACATCGGGTGGCGCCACGCGCACGCGCAACGACGCCGCTTCCTCGGGCGTGATGCTGGTCACGTCGATCTCGGCACGCAGCGTCTCGCCGAGCGAGGACTGCACCGAGAGGCGTCCGAGTCCCAGGGCCCATGCCTGGCTGCCCCACAGGCACGCCACAGCAAGTGCCACTCCCCGAAGCGCAAATTGCGCCGTCGTCTTCGAGCGTTGATTCAAAGCGGATCCCCCAGGCCAACGGGCCGCTCATCCCTGCTCGGGCAGCCCTGCGTCGTGATACGTCGACTCATGCACCACGCCGCCGGATGCTCTGCACCGGGCGGCTCAAATGGCAAAAACGCAACAGTATCAAGCATATAGGAGCCGAAGCTCACACAGTGCCTGACATTTACGGGGCTGCAAGCCTTTGTTTCAGAGGATGGGTCACGCGTTGCCAGACGGCAACGTGTGGCGCCTCGGCGGGCCTCAGGCCTGCAGCAGGATGCGCAGCATGCGGCGCAGCGGCTCGGCGGCGCCCCACAGCAGCTGGTCGCCGATGGTGAAGGCGCCCAGGTAGTGTTCGCCCAACGCGAGCTTGCGCACGCGGCCCACGGCGATGTTCATCGTGCCTGTCACCGCCACCGGCGTGAGGCCGCGCACCGTGGCCTCGCGCGTGTTGGGCACGTAGCTGACCCACTCGTTGTCGACGCGGATCATTTGCTCGACGTCAGCCAGCGGCACGTTCTGCTTCAGCTTGATCGTCAGGCTCTGGCTGTGGCAGCGCATGGCGCCCACGCGCACGCAGGTGCTGTCGATGGGGATCGCGGCGGTGCCGGCGAAGCCGGGGCCACGGCCGAGGATCTTGTTCGTCTCGGCGCCGCCCTTCCACTCTTCCAGGCTGGTGCCGTCACCGCGGTCGACGTCGATCCAGGGGATCAGGCTGCCGCCCAGCGGCACCATGAAGTTCTTCGTCTCTTCGGCACTCAGGCCGCGCTGCGTGGCCGCCACCTGGCGGTCGATCTCGAGGATGGCGCTGGCCGGGTCGTCGAGCAGCGGCCGCACGGCCGCGTTCAGCGTGCCGTACTGCGTGAGCAGCTCGCGCATGTGCTGCGCGCCACCGCCGCTGGCGGCCTGGTAGGTGGTGGCCGTCATCCACTCCACCAGGTCGGCCTTGAAGAGGGCGCCCAGGCCCATCAGCATGCAGCTGACGGTGCAGTTGCCGCCGACGTAGTCCT
>JBIJAP010000424.1:0-3401 GCA_044345715.1 Rubrivivax sp. | reverse complement strand
GACGACGACGCCCGCATCCGCGATCTGCTGCGCCGCTACCTCAGCCAGGAGGGGTTCGACGTTCTCCTGGCCGAAGACAGCAAGGCGCTGAACCGAGTGCTGACGCGCGAGACCGTCGACCTGATCGTGCTCGACCTGATGCTGCCTGGCGAGGACGGCCTGTCGATCTGCCGCCGCCTGCGCGCGGCCAACGACGTGACGCCGATCATCATGCTCACGGCCAAGGTCGAGGACGTCGACCGCATCGTCGGCCTGGAGGTGGGCGCCGACGACTACCTGCCCAAGCCCTTCAACCCGCGCGAGCTTCTCGCGCGCATCCACGCCGTGCTGCGCCGCCGCCCTGCGCATGAGGCGCCCGGCGCGCCTAGCAAGGAACAGCAGATCGTCAGCTTCGGACCTTTCGAGTTCGACCTGTCTCTGCGCAAGCTCAGCAAGAATGGCGAACAGATCTCGTTGACGACCGGCGAGTTCAGCATGCTCAAGGCCCTGGTGCGCCATCCGCGGCAGCCGCTGTCGCGCGACAAGCTGGCGCAACTGGCCCGTGGCCGCGAGTTCGAGCCCTTCGACCGCAGCCTGGACGTGCAGATCAGCCGCCTGCGCAAGATGCTCGAGCCCGATCCGGCGCAGCCGCGCTACATCCAGACGGTATGGGGCGTCGGCTACGTCTTCGTGCCTGATGGCAGCAACTGACTGACGCGCTTTGTCGAACGGCGCACCCGGCTTCAGCCTCTTCTGGCGCACCTTCGTCCTGCTGGCCGTGCTGCTGGCGGGGGGGGTGTTCGCCTGGGTGCAGACCTTGCGCGCGCTCGAGTTCGAGCCGCGCGCGGTGCAGGCGGCGCAGCAGATCGCCGGGCTGGTGAACCTGTCGCGGGCCGCGCTGTCGCACAGCGACGGCATCAACCGGGTTGACATGCTCAAGACGCTGGGGCACCAAGCCATCCGGGTGCTGCCGCGCGAGCCGGGCGACCGCTACGAACCCTACGAGGAGGATCGCTTCTCGCGGCGCGTCGGGGCCGAGTTGCGCGCCGCTCTGGGTGAAGAGTCGGTGGTGGCGCGCAGCGTCAATGGCCAGCCTGGGCTCTGGGTGGGCTTCGTCATCGAAAAGGACGGCTACTGGCTGCAGGCCGAGTCCGGCCGCGGGCCGCAGCTCGCGTTCGGCACCTGGGCCATCTGGATGGGTATCGCACTCGTGGCCACGCTGCTGGGCTCGATCGCCATCGCCAGCCTGATCAACCGACCGCTGAAGCAGCTGTCGTTCGCGGCCAGCCGCGTCCGCGAGGGCGACCTGGACTCGCGGCTCGACGAGAACACGCCCACGATCGAGATCCGCGAGGTCAACCGCGGCTTCAACCGCATGGCGCGCGAACTGGCGCGCGTGGAAGAAGACCGTGCCGTGATGCTGGCCGGCATCAGCCACGACCTGCGCACGCCACTGGCCCGACTGAGGCTGGAAACCGAGATGAGCGTGGCCGACGAAGAAGCACGGCGCAACATGGCGATGGACATCGACCAGCTCGACGCCATCATCGACAAGTTCATGGACTACGCCCGCCCCGGCGAGACCGAGCTGCACGTGGTGCAAGTGGAGGCGCTGCTCGCTCGTGAAGTGGCCGGCTTCCGTGACACCTCGCGGATCCGCATCACCTGCCGCGTGGCACCTGACATCTTCGTGCTGGCTGACGAGACCGAGCTGGGTCGGGTGTTCCTGAACCTGTTCGAGAACGCGCGCCGCTACGGCCGCGGCACCTACACCGGGCTGGCCGAGGTGCAGGTGAGCGCACAGCGGGCCGGGCCCTGGGTCATCGTCAGCGTGCGCGACCAAGGGCCGGGCGTTGCCCCGGAAAAGCTGCCGCAACTGACGACGCCCTTCTTCCGGGGCGATGCGGCGCGCACCGCGGCCACGGGCGCCGGCCTCGGCCTTGCCATCGTCGAGAAGGCGATGCACCGCATGGGGGGCACGCTCGAGCTCGCCAACGCGCCCGAGGGCGGGCTGGTGGCTCACCTGAGGCTGCAGCGCGCCGAGACTGCACCGCCGGCCGAGCTCCGCGTGCAAAGCACACGCCGCGCGCAGATCTGACCGCGCACCCGGCGCAAGCGTGTCATTTGCGGCATCGGCCGACTCAAGGCATGCTGGGCGCCGACGAAATGTGCGAATGCCTGCGGACACCCTACACACGCCCATCGAATCGACCGGTGCCGCGTACTGGGTGATGGTGCGACGCATCGCACTGGCATCCGCGGCCATAGATCTGGCCTTTCTGCTGCTGTACGGCCTTCTCGGGGCCACCGCGTTGGCGCTGTTGAACCTGGCAAGTATCGCCATGTACGCCGCCGCGTGGTGGCTGCTCCACCTGCGCAAGAACGTCCTGGGCGTGCTGTTGATGTGGTTCGAGGTGCTGGCACATGCGGCTGTGGGCTCGCTGCTGCTCGGCTGGGAAGCCGACTTCCACCTCTTCCTGCTGCTCTACGTGCCGGCCATCGTGGTCGGAGTTCCGCACCGTCTCGCGATTCCGCTTATGGCAGTTCTGCTGGCGGCCTACGCCGGGCTCTACATGGCCTGCCGCGCCTGGGCGCCGCTGAGCCCGTTGCCGCCGGTGCACTTGGAGATCGCCCGCTGGTTCAACATCGTTCTGGTGTTCGGTCTGTTTTACGGCGTGGCGGCGTTCTACAGGCAACGCGTGCGCGCGGCCGAAAGTGCCTTGCGGCGGATGGCGCGCATCGACGCGCTGACGGGCCTGTCCAACCGCGCGCACTTTCAGGAGCGGGCTGCTGCCGAACTGTCGCGCGCCAGGCGCGAGGGCCGACCCCTCACCTTGATGCTGGCCGACGTCGACCACTTCAAGGCCGTCAACGACACTCACGGCCATGATGCTGGCGACCTCGTGCTGGCAGCCGTCGCCCGCAGCATGGCGAGCACGCTGCGGGAGCACGATCTGCTGGCTCGCTGGGGAGGCGAAGAGTTCATGGCGCTGCTGCCGACCACACCCGTGGCCGAGGCCTGCGCCGTGGCCGAGCGCGTGCGCCAGGCCGTGGCCTCGACGACGGTGGTGGTGGACGGCCGCTCGTTGAGCGTGACCTTGTCGTTCGGCCTCGCCGAGGTGCTGGCCGGCGATCTGCACGGCGCCACGCGTCGCGCCGACGAGGCGCTCTACGCCAGCAAGCGCGCAGGGCGAAACCGGCTGACGAATGCCGACGACCTCGGCGCACCTCCTCCACCGGGCGCACCTGCGGCCGGCGGCGAAAGCGCACCCGATGACGGTGGGGCTCAGGGGCACTTGCGCCACAACGGCTAGGAGCGTGGGCGGCAGAAGGGAAGTCCCTGACATCGCCGCACGCCGTGCAGACGTTTATGGAGCATGAGCTACCGCCCCTACGAACCGGAGCAAGAGATGCTGCTGCCG
>JBIJAP010000047.1:0-13057 GCA_044345715.1 Rubrivivax sp. | reverse complement strand
CACCCGCTGGCCGACTTCAGCTACCACTGCATGGCCTGGCACATCCCGCCAGGTGTGTTCCGCGGCATCGGCGGGCTCGATCACGCAGCGCTGGGCATTCCGTCGGAAGCCGAGTACGTGCGGCGTTATGCCGTGCGCACCGGCCGCGGCGAGGCCGCTGTCGGCGCGCTGATGACCGACTGGAACTTCTACCTCGCCTACAACCTGTTCCGCCTCGGCAGCATCACGCAGGGCATTGCGCGGCGCGTGGTCGACGGCATCGCCTCCAGCAGCGAAGCACGCGCCACCGGCGAGGCCACGCGCACGCTGGCGCAGATGGCGTGGCGCTTTGCGCAGCAGGCTGGCTGAATCCCCCAAGACACGACAGGAGACGACACATGGACTTCGACTATTCCCCGCGCACCCAGCAGCTTGCGGTGCGCCTGAACGCCTTCATGGCCGAGCACGTCTACCCGGCCGAAGCTGCGTACTTCGAGGAGATCGAGGCGAACACCCGCGCCGGCCGCCGCTGGACGCCGCTGCAGACGATCGAGAAGCTCAAGCCCAAGGCGCGCGAGGCCGGTCTGTGGAACCTGTTCCTGCCGCCATCAGCCGAAGGCCAGGCCGCCGCCGCACGTGGTGAAAGCGAGTATGGCTTCGGCCTGAGCAACCAGGACTACGCGCCGCTGGCCGAGATCATGGGCGGCGTGCCCTGGAGCAGCGAGGTCTTCAACTGCAGCGCGCCGGACACCGGCAACATGGAGGTGTTCGCGCGCTACGCCACGCCCGAGCTCAAGAAGCGCTGGCTTGAGCCGCTGCTGGCCGGCGAGATCCGCAGCGCATTCGCCATGACCGAGCCTGCGGTGGCCAGCTCCGACGCCACGAACATCCAGGCGGACATTCGGAAGGACGGCGACCACTACGTGATCAACGGCCGCAAGTGGTGGACCAGCGGCGCCGGCGACCCGCGCTGCGCCGTCTACATCTTCATGGGCAAGACCGACGCGCAGGCGCCGCGCCATTCACAGCAGTCGATGATCGTCGTGCCCGCGAACACGCCAGGCATCACGATCTTGCGCCCGCTCACGGTGTTTGGCTACGACGACGCACCGCACGGCCACATGGAGGTGGACTTCGTCAACGTGCGCGTGCCGGCGGATCACATCCTGCTCGGCGAAGGCCGCGGCTTCGAGATCGCCCAGGGCCGCCTCGGGCCCGGGCGCATCCACCACTGCATGCGGCTCATCGGCATCGCCGAGCGCGCGCTGAAGCTGATGTGCGAGCGCGCCGTGTCGCGCACCGCTTTCGGCAAGACCATCGCGCAGCAGACGGTGACGCAGGAGCGCATCGCCGAGGCCCGCTGCATGATCGACCAGGCCCGGCTGCTCACGCTGAAGGCGGCCTGGATGATGGACCGCGCCGGCAACAAGAGCGCCAAGGCCGAGATCGCGATGATCAAGGTGGTGGCGCCACAGATGGCCTGCCAGATCATCGACTGGGCGATGCAGGTGTTCGGCGGCGCCGGCATGAGCCAGGACACGCCGCTGGCCTACTTCTACACGATGTCGCGCACGCTGCGCTTTGCCGACGGGCCGGACGAGGTGCACCGCAACGCGATTGCCAAGCTCGAGCTCGGCAAGATCATGCCGAAGGCCTGAGCGCGGTGACGCCGGCGGGCGCGGCCTACTTGCTACGCTCGTCGCCCGGCAGCGCGCTCGAGCTCCACATGCTCGGCTGCGTGCTCGGCGAGATGGCGTCGCTGCTGTCGTTGGCAACGCGCCGCGCCTCGCGCATGGCTGTCTCGAACAGGCGCAGCCACTGCTGCAACGCCGGCAGTTCGGGCTCGGCCAGCGCGGTGCGCAGCATCAGGCGGCCGCGGCCGATCATCAGCACCAGCGGCACCGAGGCGTCGACACGCAGCGCAGCCATCGACTGCGTCAGCGGCCCGGCCAGCCACTGCAGCAGCCAGGGCTTCAGGCTGGACAGGGCCGAATAGCGCTCGGCCAGTTCGGGCAGTTCCTTGCCCGCCAGGCGCGGGAACATCACGAGCCAGCGCATCTCGGGCGGCGTCTGGTTGTCGATGCGGGTCTGCACGCCTTCGACGTACTGCTCGAAGACGTCCTTCTCCATCTTCTCCTGCAACTGCCGGTTCATGATCACCAGCTGCAGCTCGGGGCTCAGCCCCAGCTCGGAGCGGATGCGCAGTTCGTGCCCGGCGATGTAGGGGCGCTGCGACGGGCCCCACTCCAGGCGCCAGGGCGTGGCACCCAGCCGGCCGTCGACGACGAAGCCCTCGTTATGCACGACGCGAAAGCCGTACTGCCGCTGCTGCGCCCAGGGCACGAGACCGTCCCAGTCGTGGCCGTCCTCGCCACCGCCTGCGGCACCCGAGAACAGGCGCTTCAATCCGTCGAGCATGATTTAGAGTCCGCCGAGGCCGCCAGGAGAAAACGATGATCGAAGTGTATTCGTGGGCCACGCCCAACGGCCACAAGGTCCACATCATGCTTGAGGAGTGCGGCCTGCCCTACCGGGTGCACCCGGTCGACATCGGCACCGGCGCGCAGTTCGCACCCGAGTTCCTGGCCCTCAGCCCGAACAACAAGATCCCGGCGATCACCGATCCCGCCGGCCCTGAAGGCCAACCGATCTCGCTGTTCGAGAGCGGCGCGATCCTGCTGTACCTGGCCGGCAAGACCGGCCGCTTCTTGCCCGCGGGCACGGCAGCCAAGTACGAGGTGCTGCAGTGGCTCATGTTCCAGATGGGCGGCGTCGGCCCGATGCTGGGCCAGGCGCACCACTTCCGCATCTACGCACCCGAGAAGATTCCGTACGCCGTCGACCGCTACACCAACGAGGCCAAGCGCCTGTATGGCGTGATGAACAAGCGCCTGGCCCAGAGCCGGTACCTCGGCGGCGCCGAGTACAGCGTGGCCGACATGGCGGTGTACCCCTGGCTGCGCAGCTGGAAGAACCAGGGTATCGACTGGAACGACCACCCGCACCTGCGCGGCTGGTTCGACGAGATCGGCGCCCGCCCGGCCGTGCAGCGCGGCTGCGAGGTGCTGGCCAGCGCGCGCAAGCCGCTGGTGGACGACAAGGCGCGCGAGGCGCTGTTCGGCTCGCAGCAGTACCAGAAGCGCTGAGCGGCCCCGAGGGGGCCCAGGTGCCAGACAATCCGCACCGTCTGCCCGTAGCTCAACTGGATAGAGCAGCGGCCTTCTAAGCCGCAGGTCGGGGGTTCGAGTCCCTCCGGGCAGGCCAGGTAGCCCGCAGTCAAGCTGGATGCCTATACAGTCGGTGGATGACCGCCGGCCTTGTCGAAGAGCTCAGCGCCGAGCAAGTCGCCGCAGTCGCGCACGGCTGCGCCCCGCTGCTCGTGGTGGCCGGTGCCGGCACCGGCAAGACCACCGTGCTGGCCGCCCGGATGGCCGCGCTGGTGATGGCGGGGGCCGATCCAAACCGGCTGCTGCTGCTGAGCTTCTCGCGCCGCGCGGCGGCCGAACTCGCCCACCGGGCAGGCGCGCGATTGCACGCCGCTCTGGGCCTGCCTGCCAGCACTCAGGCACCGCGGCTGCCCTGGTGCGGCACCTTCCACGGCATCGCCGCCCGGCTGTTGCGCGACGAGGCCACAGCCCTGGGCCTGCACGCCGGCTTCTCGGTGCTCGACGCCGCCGACGCCGAGGAGCTGATGGCGCAGCAGCGCCTGGCCCTGGGCCTGGCATCGCGCTCGGTGAACGAGCAGCGCGTGCCGCTGG
Source organism: Rubrivivax sp. (assembly GCA_044345715.1). GTDB lineage: Bacteria > Pseudomonadota > Gammaproteobacteria > Burkholderiales > Burkholderiaceae_C > Rubrivivax. The sequence continues at coordinate 9,320 of JBIJAP010000047.1, read as the reverse complement.
CGGCCACCTGCATGGCCATCCATTCGCGCTGCGTCGCAACGCGCCAGCCGCTGGCCGAGGTGCTGCGCCGCCACTTCCCCTGGTGCCTGCCACCCGACGACACCCGCGGCGCCGCGCTCGGCCGGCTGTTCGACGCCTACGCCGAGGCCAAACTGCAGCAGCGCCTGCTCGACTACGACGACCTGCTCGACGGCTGGTGGCTGGCGCTGCAGCACGAGCCCGTGGCCAGCCGCTTGCGCGGCCGCTTCGACCACGTGCTGGTCGACGAGGTGCAGGACCTGAACCCGCTGCAGTGGCGGCTCGTCGAGGCCCTGCGCCCCGGCGGCGAGGGCCTCACCGCCGTGGGCGACGACGCCCAGGCCATCTACGGCTTCCGCGGCGCACTGGTGGCCGAGATGCTCGGCTTTCCGGCTCGCTGCACGCCAGCGGCGCGCGTGCTCACGCTCACGCGCAACCACCGCAGCACGCCGCAGATCGTGGCCAGCAGCAACGCACTCATCGCCCAGGTGCGGGAACGCTTCGACAAGACGCTCGTCAGCCCGCGCCCCGCCGGCCCGCGCCCGCAGCTGCACGCGGTGGCCGACGAGGCCGCAGAGGCGCGCGGCGTGGCCGCCGCTGTGCTCGAGGCCCGCGAAGGCGGCCTCGAGCTGCGCCGCCAGGCGGTGCTGTTCCGCACCGCCACCCACAGCCAGGCGCTGGAGCTCGAGCTGATGCGCCGTCGCGTGCCCTTCGTCAAGTTTGGCGGCCTGCGCTTCCTGGAATCGGCCCATGTGAAGGACGTCGTCGCCGTGCTGCGCTGGGCCGACAACCCGGCGGCGCAACTGGCTGCCACGCGCGTGGCCCGGCTGGTCCCAGGCATCGGACCGGCGGCGTTGCAGCGCCTGGCCGCGGCCGGCCACGACATCGACCGCTTCGAGCCGCCGCGCGCCGCCGCCCTGCCCTGGCAGGCGCTGCGCGCGCTGATGCAGCACCTGCGCGGCCCCGATGCCCGCTGGCCCGCCGACTACGCCCGCCTCATCGACTGGTACACGCCGCAGCTCGAGCGGCTGCACGCCGACGCGCGCCAGCGCCAGCAGGAGCTGCAGCAACTCGCCACCAGCGCCGAGCGCGCGCCCAACCGCCTGGCCTTCGTCACCGAATTGATGCTCGAGCCGCCCGCGGCCCACGGCGCCGAGGCCGGCACCCCGCTGCTCGACGAAGACTGGCTCACGCTGTCGACACTGCACTCGGCCAAGGGCCAGGAGTGGAGCGCGGTGCACATCCTGCGGGTCGTGGACGGCGCGATCCCGTCCGACCTGGCCACTGGCCGCGCCGACGAGATCGACGAAGAACGCCGCCTGCTCTACGTCGGCATGACCCGCGCGCGCGACTCGCTGGCGCTGTGGGCGCCGCAGAACTTCCACGTCACGCAGCAGCGGGCCTGGGGCGGGCGCCACGTCACGGCGCTGCACTCGCGGTTCATCGATGCGGCGGTGCTGGGCACGCTCGACCTCGACCACGGGCCCCGTGAGGCGGGCGAGGCGGGCGAAGCCGGCGAGCCCGGCACGCCGGCGGCGGCAGCTTCGCCGCCTGTGGAAGCCGCCTTGCCCGCCCTCGCCACGGCGCCCTCCGAACCCGGGGGCCTGCTCGCCGAACTGGCCCGGGCACGCCGCCGCGGCTGGGCACAATGAACAGCCCTGCCGCAGGAACCTGCCCATGCCCACGTCTGCCGACACCCGCCCGCCCGCCGACTCGCTGGCGGGCCTTCTGCGATCGCTGGGCGCGCGCGCCCACCAGGTGCGCGCCGCCACCCGAGCCGCCGACCACTATCTCGCGCATGACGCCAGCGACGAGCGCGACACCGGCACCTGGCTGCTGGCCAGTGCCGTGACGCTGGCCGAAGACCTGGCGGCCGACCTGGATGGCCTGTCGCGCACGCTGAAGGAGCGCAAGGCGGAAGCCAGCTTGCAGCAGCACCTCGTGCCCTTGCGCGCGCGCGCCCACCAGCTGCACGCCGCGGCCAAGGCGGCTGATCGCTTTCTCGAGCAAGACAGCCGCGAAGACCGCGACATCGGCGGCTGGCTGGTGCCGATGGCCCAGCAACTGGCGAACAAGCTCGCGAACGAGCTCGACGACACGCTGGCCGCCACGCGCAGCAGCCCGGCGGCCGCCGGCAAGCCTGCAGCAGTGGAGCCGCACGACCCGGCCCTGGCGCGCCGCATCAACGCGGCGACCGCTCCACTGCGCGGCGCGGCCTAGGAGCGTGGGCGGAACTACCGAGCCCGGCTTCTGGGGCCGATTGGTGCGGCAGATCAAGGCCTGCACCTGCGGTGCCACCCACACTGGGCATGTTGTCCCTAAACGCCTGGAGTCGTCATGTCCACACCCCGAGTTGCCCTCGTCACCGGCGCTGCCTCCGGCATCGGCCGCGCCATCGCACTGGCCTACGCGAAGACCGGCATGAAGGTGGTGGTGTCGGATCTCGACGCCGCGGGCGGCGAAGCCACCGTGGCCCTCATTCAGCAGGCCGGCGGCCACGCCTGCTTCGCCCTGGCCGACGTGGCGCGCCCTGCCGACCACCTGGCCCTGGTGGCGCTGGCCGAATCGCGCTACGGCGCGCTGCACGTAGCCTGCAACAACGCCGGCATCGGCGGTGACCTGGCCCCCACGGCCGACCAGACGGTGGAAGGCTGGCAACGCGTCATCGACGTCAACCTCTCGGGCGTGTTCTACGGCCTGCGGGCACAGATCCCGGCACTGCTGCGCGCCGGTGGCGGCGCCATCGTCAACATGGCGTCCATCCTGGGCAGCGTGGCCTTTGCCAACGCGCCGGCCTACACGGCCGCCAAGCACGGCGTGGTCGGGCTCACCAAGGCCTCGGCTCTCGAGTACGGCAGCCAGGGCGTGCGCATCAATGCCGTCGGGCCCGCCTTCATCCACACGCCGATGATCGAGCGGCTCGAAAGCGACCCGGCCACGAACGCCGCTCTGGTGGCGATGCACCCCATCGGCCGCCTCGGCCGGCCCGAGGAAGTGGCCGAACTGGTGCTGTGGCTCAGCTCGCCTGCGGCGTCGTTCGTGACGGGGAGCTACTACCCCGTGGACGGCGGCTTCCTGGCACGCTGAGCGCCAGGCGCGGCCCGCGGCGGGGCCAAATGGTCGGGGTGAAAGGATTCGAACCTTCGACCCATTGCTCCCAAAGCAATTGCGCTACCAGGCTGCGCTACACCCCGACGAAGCCTTCATTCTAGTCAGAGGGCGTGCAGCGGACCGTCGTTGACGATGATGCCGTCGGCATCGGCATACAGCCAGTCGCCCGGCCGCACCACCACGCCCTGCAGCCGCACCGGCACGCCCTGCTGCCCGCCGCCGCGCTTGGCCGGTGGCATGGGGCACAGCGCCAGCGCCCGCACGCCCACGGCGGTGGCGCGCAGCTCGGCCATGTCGCGCACGGCGCCGTGCACCACGATGCCGGCCCAAGCGTTGGCCGCCGCCGCCGCGGCCAGGTTGCCGCCCACCAGCGCCGTGCGCAGGCTGCCGCCGCCATCGACCACCAGCACGCGGCCCAGGCCCGGTGTGTCGAGCAGCGACTTTACGAGCACGTTGTCCTCGAAGCACTGCACCGTCACCACCGGGCCGGCGAAGCGCGGCAAGCCACCGTAGTCGTGCCAGGCCGGCGGCAGCACGCGCAGCGCCGTGGGGTTGTCGCGGAAGGGGTCGCAGAGATCGCAGGTGGCGAAGTCGATCATGGCGGGCACAAGAGGGTGAAGCGGCCGCCGGAGCCTAGCATCGTCACCCATGTCGACCCGCACCCCGCCCTCTTCACGGCCTGCACCGCCAGGCGCCACCTTGATCGCGGCCTGCCTGGCCGCCACTTGGCTGATCTGGGGCTCCACCTACCTGGCCATCAAGTGGGCGCTGGTGAGCTTTCCACCGTTCCTGCAGATGGGCACGCGCTTCCTTGCCGCCGGCGGCCTGCTGCTGGCCTGGGCCTGGTGGCGCGGCGCGCGCTGGCCGACGCGGGCCGAGTGGGTGAGCGCCACAGTGCTGGGCGCGCTGATGCTGGGTGGCGGCTACGGCGCCACGGCGCTGGCGCAGACCACCGTGAGCTCGGGCCTGGTGGTCGCCTTCATCGCCGTGGTGCCGGCGCTCGTGGCGCTGGCCGAGTGGCCCTACGGCGTGCGCCCCAACCGCTACGAGGTGCTGGGCATTGCGCTCGGCCTCGTCGGCGTGGTGATGCTGTCGATGGGTGCCGGCTTCAGCGCCTCGGCCAGCGGCCTGCTCACGCTGGTGGCGGCCTGCATCACCTGGAGCGTAGGCAGCGTGTGGGCTCGCCACGGCCTGCCGCGTGTGCTGGGCGGCAGCACGCTGGCACTGGCGCCCGGCGCCGCCGGCTACGGCAGCCAGATGCTGGCCGGCGGCTTGCTGCTGACGCTGGCTGCGTGGGCCGCCGGCGAACAGGCGCAGTGGCCGCCCGACGGCCGTGCGCTGGCCTCGTGGGCCTACCTGGTGGTGGCGGGCTCGGTGATCGGCTTCTCGGCTTACATGGTGCTGCTGCAGCGCACGAGCACGGCGCTGGCCTCGAGCTACACCTTCGTCAACCCGGTGATCGGGCTGGTGCTCGGCGTCACGCTCGGCGGCGAGGTCGTGACCTCGGGCGAATGGCTGGCAGCCGGCGTGGTGTGCGCCGGGGTGGTGCTGCTGCTCGTGAAACCACGGGGTTGACAAGGAAGGTCATGATGGGCGCCAGGGATAAGCCTGTCGAAGCTCCCGCCAGCACTTCGACAGGCTCAGTGCGAACGGAACTCCCACGTTCGGGCTGAGCCCGTCGAAGCCTTTTCAGCCTGACTCAGCGCCGCCTCGCGGATGGCCGACAGCGTGGTGCGCGAGGTGATCACGTCGGTGGGCAGCCTCAGGTGCAGCAGCGCCGGCTGGCGCTGCTTCTCGATGGCCTCAATACAGCGCTGCAGCGCCGCCAGCGCGTCGCCCGTGTCGGCCGCGAACTCGCCGTGCCAGCCGTAGGCCCGCGCCAGCGCGGCAAAGTCGGGGTTGAAGAGGTCAGAGCCGCTCACCCGCGCCGGGTACTCGCGCTCCTGGTGCATGCGAATGGTGCCGTAGCTGCCGTTGTCGACGACCATGCTCAAGAGCTTCTTCGCGCCGTAACCCGTGGCGGTGGCGAGCTCCTGGCCGTTCATCAAAAAGTCGCCATCACCCGCGAGGTTGACGACCCAGCGATGCGGCTGCAGCAGGCTGGCCGCCACCGCCGCCGGCAGGCCGTAGCCCATGGCGCCCGAGGTCGGCGCCAGTTGGGTGCGGCCGTGGTGCTGCAAGCCCGGCAGCACGCCGTAGCGGTGCAGCCAGCCGGCGTAGTTGCCGGCGCCGTTGGTGTAGACGGTGCTCTCGGGCAGCAGCCGCTGCAGTGTCTTCACGACCACTGCCAGGTCCATCGGCGCGACGGCGGGCGCATCGAGGTTGGCCTCGTAGTCGGCACGCGCGGCGGCCGTGTGGGCGCGCCAGGCCAGCTCGGGCGGCGCGGTCAGTGCCTCAAGCGACTTGGCCGCCGCCGGCACCGCGGCCTGCAGCAACAGGTCGGCGGCGTAGACGCGGCCCAACTCCTCGGGGCCGGGGTGGATGTGCACCAGCGCCTGCGCTGGCCGCGGCGCCTGCAGCAGCGTGTAGCCGCCGGTGGTCATCTCGCCCAGGCGGATGCCCAAAGCAATGACGAGATCGGCCTCGCGGATGCGCGCGGCGAGCTTCGGATTGATGCCGATGCCCACGTCGCCGGCATACAGCGGGTGGCGGTTGTCAAACGTGTCCTGGAAGCGCCAGCCGCAGGCCACCGGCAGCTGCCAGTTCTCGGCAAAACGCTGCAGCGCGTTGGCGGCCTCGGCGTCCCAGCCGGGGCCGCCGGCGATGACGATGGGGCGCCGGGCTGCCACCAGCCGCGCGCGCAGCTCGCGCAGGCCGCCGGGCGCCGGCCAGGCGCGCGCGGGCTCCACGCGCGGCAGCACCGGTGCGGTGATGGGCGTGGTGAGCATGTCTTCGGGCAGCGCCAGCACCACCGGGCCCGGGCGGCCCTGCATCGCGGTGTGGAAGGCGCGCGCCACATACTCGGGCAGGCGCTCGGCGCTGTCGACCTGTGCCGCCCACTTGGCCAGGCCCAGGGTGCCGGGGCCGAACATCTGGCGGTAGTCGAGCTCCTGGAAGGCCTCGCGGTCGCGCTGGTCGCTGGCGACCTGGCCGATGAACAGCACCATCGGCGTGCTGTCCTGGAATGCCGTGTGCACGCCGATGCTGGCGTTGGTGGCGCCCGGCCCGCGCGTCACGAAACACACGCCGGGGCGGCCCGTGAGCTTGCCTTGCGCCTCGGCCATGAAGGCGGCGCCGCCCTCCTGCCGGCAGGCGATGAAGCGGATGCTTTCGCGGTGCTCGTGGAAGCCGTCGAGCACGGCGAGGTAGCTCTCGCCGGGCACGCCGAAGCAGGTGTCGACGCCCTGGGCGACGAGCGCCTCGACGAGCGCGTGGCCCGCCAGGCGGGGAGTGGTGAGGTCAGCGGTGGATGCCATGGCCGCGCACTGTAGCCGCGGCGGCGCCGGCCGCTCAGGGCGGTGTCGGTGAGGACAGGCGGGCTCGAAAGACGATGGCGTAGGGGGACCGCCCGGGGGCCTCTTCAGGCAAGACGCGCGAACGGGTCAGCGATCAGGCCAGGGATCATGCCGGCGAGAGCGCCGTGCGCCGCACCTTGCGCACACGAAAGGCGCTGACGATCAGCACCCCCTGCAGCAGCGCCAGCGACAACCACACCTCGCGCCAGGCGCCGTGATCCATGAGCGCGCCGATGACCAGCGGCACCACGGCCTGCCCGATGTCGAGCCCGGCGTAGACGACGCCGTAGACGCGGCCGGTGGCGTTGTCCGGCGTCGAGCGCTTCACCAGCAAGTCGCGCGAGGGGCCTGCCGTGCCGGTGACGAAGCCCATCAGGCCGAACATCACCGGCACCAGCAGCGCCGGCAGCGGCAGCAGCGCCACCGACAGGGCGATCATGGCGGCCAGGCCAAAGCCACCGGCAACGATGCGCTCGCAGCGTTCGGGATCGGCAGCCAGAAAACCGCCCATCAGCATGCCCGCGGCGGCACAGACCATGTAGATGCTCAGGCACAACGCCACCCACTGCAGCGGCACAGCGTGCAGCTGGGCCGCGGCGCCGGGGGCGAAGGTCTGCACCACGCTCAGCGCGCCGGCGTAGAAGAAGAAGAACCCAAAGCACATCCAGACCGCCGGGATTCGCAGAAACTCGAAGCGGTTCTCATCAGACATGGGCTTGCCCGCCGACCCGGCCCCTGCAGGCATCGGCTCAGCCGCGTGCAAGGCCAGGTCGTGGCGGCGCAGCAGCAGCAGCGCCAGCACGGCAAAGGCCACGCCCGCGGCGCACACCAGGGCCAGCCGCCACGAGCCGGCCACGGCAATGGGCACCAGCATGGCCGGCGCCAAGGCCCAGCCCAGGCTGCCCGTGATGCCGTGCACGCTGTAGGCATGACCCAGGCGCGACTTGTGCACCTTGCGGTTAAGCAGCGTGTAGTCCACCGGGTGGAAGACGCCGTTGCCGATGCCGGCCACTACCGCGAAGACCGCCAACATGGCGTAGCTGGTGCTGGCGGCAAACCCAAGCGCCGCGCAACCGATGAGCGCCAGCCCGGCAAAGAGAATGGGCCGCGGCCCGAAACGATCGACCCAGAAGCCCGACACGGCCTGCACCAAGCACGAGACGACGAAGAAGATGGTCAGCAGCGCACCCAGCTCGGTGTAGCTGGCGCCGAAGGCGTCTTTGAGCCAAGGAAACAGGGGCGGCAGCAGCAACTGGCTGAAGTGGCTGACGCCGTGCGCGATGCCGACGAGGCCGATGACGGCTGCGTCCCGGCGCAAGGGGGTGGGCGCCGGAGCCGGCAAGGTGATCGAGGACATGGCAGTGACTGTAGGCAGGCCCACGACGGCAGGGTTACGATAGTCCGTCAACTTCTATCGAGAACGTGACAGCTGCGATCCAAGGCCCCAAGAGGACACCGCCCCGGGCGCCTGCCGCTGGTGCCATGCGCAACAGCGTGCCGCCGCAGGACCCGAGGCGCTTCGTGCCCACGGCCGCGCGCCCGGTGCGCGCCAAGGTGCGCCAGCTCGACCCCGACACCCAGATCCAGCCCCACAGCCACCCCTGGGCGCAGGTGGCGATGGCCGTCAGCGGCGTGGCCCGCATCACCGCCGGGCAGGCCACCTACCTGGTGCCGGGCGGGCGCGCGGTGTGGATTCCGCCCGGCATCGAGCACATGGTCTCGGTGGTCGAGAAGGCCGAGCTGTGCACCTTGTATGTCCACCAGGACGACGAGGCGCCCGGCCCCGGCGTCAGCCCGGCAGAGTGCGCACCCTGGCGCCAGTGCCGCGTGCTCGAGGTCAGCCCGCTGCTGCGCGAGCTGGTGCTGCAGATGGACATCGCGATGGACGGTACGATGGCCGTCACGCCCACGCTGCTGGCCCGCGAGCGCCGGCTCGGCGATCTCGCCCTCGACGAACTCAGCCGCGCCGCGCCGGTGCGCCTGGGCATCGAGTTGCCGCACGACCGCCGCTTGCGCGCGTTGTGCGAGGCCGTGCTCAGCGAGCCCTCGCGCCACGCCACGCTGCAGGGCTGGGCCGCGGAGGCAGGCGCCAGCGAACGCACCGTGGCACGGCTGTTCCGGCAGGAACTCGGCACGACCTTCGCCGCCTGGCGCCAGCAGGTCCTGCTGGCCAAGGCCCTGGCCCTGGCGGCGCGCAAGCGACCGATGGCCCACATCGCCGCCGAACTCGGCTACGCCAGCGCCAGTGCCTTCACGGCCATGGTGCGGCGCTCGGTCGGGCAGCCGCCGCGGCGCTTTTTCAATTCAGCCTGACACACCCGCCATGGAAAGCGTTCTCTTCGACTACACCCAGCAAGACGCCGCCGGCGCCTGCAGCACCCGCCACGCCTGGGCCAAGGTGCCGGCCACGCTGCCACTGGCCGAGCGCAGCGCCGTGCGCGAGCGTGCCGCGGCGCTGCTGAAGGCACATGGCGCCGTACTGGTAGCGCACTACTACGTCGACGGCGATCTGCAGGATCTCGCCCTGGCCACCGGCGGCTGTGTGGCCGACTCGCTGGAAATGGCGCGCTTCGGCCGCGACCATGCCGCGCAGACGCTGGTGGTGGCCGGCGTGCGCTTCATGGGCGAGACGGCCAAGATCCTGAGCCCGCACAAGCGCGTGCTGATGCCCGATCTCGACGCCACCTGCTCGCTCGACCTCGGCTGCCCGCCCGATGCCTTCGGCGCCTTCTGCGA
>JBIJAP010000454.1:0-3075 GCA_044345715.1 Rubrivivax sp. | reverse complement strand
AGGTCGTCGGCCCCGCCGGCCCCACCACCGCCACGCGCATGGACAAGTTCACGCGCATGATGCTCGAGCAGACCGGCCTCATCGCCATGGTCGGCAAGGCCGAGCGCGGGCCGGTGGCCATCGAGGCCATCAAGGACGCCAAGAGCGCTTACCTGATGGCCGTGGGCGGCGCCGCCTACCTGGTGAGCAAGGCCATCAAGGGCGCCAAGGTCGTGGGCTTCGCCGACCTGGGCATGGAAGCCATCTACGAGTTCGACGTGGTCGACATGCCGGTGACGGTGGCGGTGGATTCCGGCGGCACCAGCGCCCACGTCACCGGCCCGCGCGAGTGGCAGGAGAAGATCTCGCAGGGGCGGCTCGGCCAGATCCCGGTGACGGCCGCCTGAGCGGCGTCGGTGCGCCAGCGCACCGACGCCCAGGGCGCGGGGCCCCAGGCTCGAGCGTTTTTCGCGCTCAGCCTGTTCGCGCCCGCCGATGCACCAGACCCGCCTGCAAATCTCGATCGAGCTTGAATACGATGTCCTGCAACCCGGCTGCGACTTCGTCTTCAACATCCATGCCGCGCTGACCGAGCGCCAGCACCTGCTGGGCGAAGACCTGCAGGTCAGCCAGGCGGTGCCCTGGCGCGTGGAAACCGACCCCTCGACCCGCAACCGCTACCTGCGCCTGACCGCGCAGCCCGGGCCGCTGCGCCTGGCCTACGGCGCCACGGTGGACCTGGCACACCACCGCGCCATGCCCGAGCAGATCGGCGAGGTGCCCGTGGCGCGTGTACCGGCCAGCGTGCTGGGTTACCTCTACCCGAGCCGTTACTGCCAGAGCGACCGGCTGCACCGGCTGGCGATGCGCGAGTTCTGCCAGCAGCCGCAGGGCTACGGCCGCGTGCAGGCCATCTGCCTATGGGTGCAGCAGCGCATCAGCTTCACGCCGAACACCTCGAACTCGGCCACCTCGGCAATCGACACCCTGCTCGACACCGTCGGCGTGTGCCGCGACTTCGCGCACGTGATGATCGCCCTGTGCCGCGCCGTCAACATCCCCGCGCGGCTGGCCACCGGCATCGACTACGGCGCCGATCCGGCCCTCGGGCCGACCGACTTCCACGCCTACGTCGAAGCCTGGCTCGGCGACCGCTGGTATATCTTTGACCCCTCGGGCACCGCCATTCCGATGGGCTTCGTGCGGCTGGGCACCGGGCGCGACGCCGCCGACGTGGCCTTCGCCACCATCTTTGGCAGCGTGCGGTCCCAGGCGCCGCGCCTGCGCATCCAGGCGCTGCCAGGGGCCAACGGGCGGCTGAACCTGCCGGTGCACACGCACGAGGCGCTGTCCACCGACGCCTGAGCGCCCGCCCGCCGGGGCTGGCCTGACAATCGCGCGGTGTCCCAGTACTTCGAAGTCCACCCCACGCACCCGCAGCCGCGGCTGCTGAAGCAGGCTGCGCAGATCCTGCACGACGGCGGCATCGCGGCCGTGCCCACCGACAGCAGCTACGCGCTGGTGTGCCATCTCGACGACAAGGACGCCATCGAGCGGCTGCGCCGCATCCGCGGCGTCGACGAGAAGCACCACCTGACGCTGCTGTGCCGTGACCTCAGCGAACTGGCCCGCTTCGCGCGGGTCGACAACCGGCAATACCGGTTGCTGAAGCTGGGCACGCCGGGGCCCTACACCTTCATCCTCGAAGCCACGAAGGAAGTGCCGCGGCGCGTGAGTCACCCGAGCCGCCGCACCATCGGGCTGCGCGTGCCCGAGCACCTGGTGATGCAGTCGCTGCTCGAGGTGTTCGGGCAGCCGCTGCTGGGCACCACGCTGATCCCGATCGGCGAGACCGAGCCGCTCAACGACGCGCAGGACATCCGCACTCGCTACCAGAAGCTGGTGCAGGCGGTGGTGGACGCCGGCGCCTGCGCGATGCAGCCCACCACGGTGATCGACCTCAGCGGCGACGAGCCGCTGCTCGTGCGCCAGGGCCGCGGCGACGCAGGCCGCCTGGGCCTGGGTTGAACGGGCGGGCGCGCTGGCGCCACCGGCATTGGCAGGCTGCCCTCGGCCGGGCAGCTCTTGATGCGGTTGCTGCGGTCATGGGCATGCAGTACGGGGCGTCGAGCCCGGGCAGGCAGTCTCTGTGCACGACGTGGCCGCCGGTGATGCTGATGCCGACACGGCGGCCCTACATGGGTCTGTGCTGAGCGACTCGGCGATGCGCGGCGGGTTGAAACCCAGCTGCGGCCGGCCGCGCACCAGGATGACGGGCGTGCCGGGGGCGCGCAGCGTTTCGAACTCGGCCTGGCAGGCGGCGTCGCGCTCGACGAAGCACTCGCTGAAGGCCACCTCGTGCTCGGTGAACCAGCGCCGCGCCTGGGTGCAGATGCCGCAGGTCTCGGACGAGATCATGCGCAGCTCGCCGGGGGCCACGGCGGCGGCGATGCGCTCGCCGATGGCCTGTTGGCGCTGGCCCTGCCAGGCCTGCAGGCCCAGCGTCACCACGGCGAGCAGCAGGCCGAGCTGCAGCCAGGGCTGACGAAATGGGTACCGAAGCCCGTTGTGGCGCGAGCCGGCTTGCATCAGCGGGCGCCTTGCTCGGGGCGCGTCAGAGCGCCGCGGTGACGACCATCTCCACCTTCCACTCCGGCCGCGCCAGCTGCGCCTTCACGGTGGCGCGCGGCGGTGCGCAGCCCTCGGGCAGCCAGGCTTCCCAGACGGCGTTCATGCCCGGGAAGTCGGCGAGGTCGGTGATGAAGATCTCCACGCGCAGCAGGTTGCGCTTGCTGGTGCCGGCGCGGGCCAGCAGCGCGTCGATCGCGGCCAGCACCTGCTGCGTCTGGCCGGTGATGTCGGCGCTGCCGTCGGCGGCCACCTGGCCGGCCAGGTAGCAGACGCCGTTATGCACGGCCATTTCCGACAGGCGCGGGCCGACGTCGAATCGCTGAACCATCTTCAGTTTCCTTTGTTCTGCCGTGCAGGCGACGGCGGGGATTTCGCGGCTGACGAGCCGAAGCGGTTTTCGGTGCCGGCCAGCAGCTTGCGGATGTTGCCCTCGTGCCGCCACACCAGCAGCAGGCTCATCAGGGC
>JBIJAP010000423.1:0-3419 GCA_044345715.1 Rubrivivax sp. | reverse complement strand
ATCCGTACACTTTGGCATCGGCAGTCCTCTGTTGGCATAGGCGGTCAGATACCCATGACAACGCGCCACGGCACGAGGCTGCCGACCTGATGATGATGAAATTTCCGGGCTAGAGTGAAAGTGAAACGGTCATGGACCGGCTGGCTCGCCGCGGAGCTAAGGCGATTGAGGGGATTCACATGATCTGCATTCGCAAGCTCCGCGCCGTCGGCGCGGTCTTGGCCGTGGCCTGTCTGCCGTTGCTCGGGGCTCTTGCGAGCACCGGCGCCGCCGCCCAGGCGGCGGGGCAGCCGCCAACCGCGCCGCTGCTGCGGGTGGAACCAGGCATGCACGTCAACCTGGTGCGGGGCGTTGCGGTCGACGCCGCCGGCACCTGGGCCGTGACCGTGTCCGACGACAAGACGGCCCGGGTGTGGAGCGTTGCCACAGGGGCTGCCGGCCCAGTGCTGCGCGTGCCCATCGCCGAGGCTGGGCAGAGTGCCGAGGGCCAGTTGCAGGCCGTGGCCATCTCGCCCGATGGCAGCCTGGTCGCCGTGGCTGGGCGCAGCGGCCGCACCTGGGCCGGCACCAACCTCGTTTATGTGTTCGAGCGTGCCAGCGGCCGCCTGCTGCGCCGCATCGACACCGGCTCGGCGCTGCCGGTGGTGACGCTGGCCCTGTCGCCTGATGGCCGCGTGCTCGCGGCCGGCCTGGGCGAGGACGGCGGACTCAAGACCTTCGATTTCGCCAGCGGTGCCACGCTGCACCACGACAAGGACTACAAGGGCAGCATCTACGCCCTCGACTTCCGTGCCGACAGCCGCGTGCTGGTCGCGGGCGCGGCCGATGGCGGTGTGCGGCTGTACCTCTCGGACAATGGTGCGCTGCGCCTGGCCGGCAGCACCGGCCTGCCTGCCGGCCGGTTGATCGCCCAGGTGCGCTTCTCGCCCGACGGCACCTTGTTGGCCGTGGGCCTGGAAGACACGCCACAGGTCTTCGTGCTCGATGGCCGCAACCTGCAGTTGGCGGGCACGCCTGCGCCAGCGGCCGACGGTGCCAGCGCGTTCTCGAGCCTGGCCTGGAGCCCCGACGGCAAGGAGCTCTGGGGCGGTGGCACCCACCGCGAGGGCGGCCAGTGGCAGCTGCGCGTGTGGCCGCGCGCCAACTGGCAGCAGTTCGCCGACAGGCCCGTGGCCAGCGCCTCGGTGCTGGGCCTGCACACGCTGCCTGGCCAGCGTGTGCTGTACGTCTCTGCCGAGCCGGCCTGGGGCGTGGTCGACGGCGCCGCGCAGGTGCAGCGCCGGCAGCTCTCGCCGCTCGCCAGCTTCAACGGCCTGGCACGCAGCCTGGGTGTGTCGGCCGATGGCCGCCGGCTGGCCTTCTGGTACGGCTTCCGCCAGCCGCGCGTGGAGTTCGATCTCGCCACCCGGGTGCTGCGCCCGATGCCGGAGTCGGCCGACAACACGGCCGATCTCGCCTCGCCCGCGCCACAGTCCCAGGGCTTTGCGCTCGAGGGCTGGGAAAACCGCCGCGGCGCCGGCTTCAACGGCCGCCGGCTTCCGCTGGGCGAACTCGAGACCTCGCGCAGCGTCGACATCGACGCGCCGCGCGGCCAGTTCGCACTCGGCACCGACGATCACGTCTGGCTGTTCGGTGCCGACGGCGCGGTGCGCTGGAAGCAGCCGGTGAGCAGCATCGCCTGGGCGGTAAAGATCACGGGCGACGGCCGCTTCGTCATCGCGGCGCTGCAGGACGGCACCGTGCGCTGGCTGCGCGCGAAGGACGGCGTGCACGTGCTGAGCATGATGCCGCACGCCGACCAGAAGCGCTGGGTGATGTGGACACCCAGCGGCTACTTCGATGCCGCCCCCGGCGCCGAAGAACTGCTCGGCTGGCACGTCAACCGCGGCGCCGACCAGGCCGCCGACTTCTACCCGATGTGGACGCTGCGGCAGCGCTTCCTGCGCCCCGACGTCGTCGACCGCGTGCTGGCCACCGGCGACGAGGCGCAGGCCGTGGCCGAGGCCAACAAGGCCGCCGGGCGCCCGCCCGAGACCAGCGTGGCCCTGCTGCAGTCACTGCCGCCGGTGCTGCAGCTGGCGGGCACGCCTGCCGTCGACGGCAGCAGCAGCACGGCGCGCATGAAGGTGCGCACACGCGCCTTGCCCGGCGCCCCGGTGACGGGCCTGCGCGCGCGCGCCGACGGCCGCCCCGCCACCGTCGAGACCGTCGGCGCCCCCACCGCGCCCGATGCACAAGGCTTCAGCGAGCGCGAGATCCGCATCCGCTTTGCCGGCCAGCCCGCGCAGCTGCAGGTGATGGCCGAGAACCGCCACGGCCTGTCGGCAGTGGCGGCCTTGCAGGTCGAATGGCCCAAGGTGGCGGCGACGGCCCCGGTGCCGGCTCTGGTGGCCGCGCCGGCCCAGGCGGCCGCCTTCGTGGCAGCGGCGCCCGCGGCTGCCGCCACGGCCGTGGTCAGCGCACCGCCCGCTGCGGCGCCAGGCCGCCCGCCGGCGGATGCAGGCTTCACGCGGCCGCCGCAGCTCTACATCGTTGCCATCGGCGTGGGCAAGTTCAAGTCGCCCCAGGTCCCGGAACTGGGCCTGACGACCAAGGACTCGCAAGACTTCGTCGCGGCCATGAAGGGGCAGGAGGGCAAGCAGTTCCGCGGCGTGACGGTGCGCCTGCTCAACGACGCCAAGGCCACGCGTGCCGCGGTGCTGGAGGGCCTGGACTGGTTGCAGCGCGAGGTCACGCAGCATGACGTCGGCATGCTGTTCATCGCCGGCCATGGCTCCAACGACCCGAAGGACGGCTACTTTTTCCTGCCTTACGACTACGACCCGAACCAGGGTGCGCGCAGCGGCATCACGCAGGCCACCTTCAAGAAGGCGGTCGAAGGGCTGGCGGGTCGCGCGTACTTCTTCATCGACACTTGCCACTCGGGCAACGTGACAGGCGGGCGCAAGTCGTTCCCGAATCCGGACGTCAGCGCCGTCATCAACGATCTGGCCAGTGCGGACAGCGGCGTCGTCGTGTTCAGTGCCTCGACCGGCCGGCAGGAGGCTCTGGAGAGCCCGGCTTGGGGGAACGGTGCGTTCACCAAGTCGGTGGTCGAGGGCTTGACGGGAAAGGCAGACCAGAAGCGCTCGGGCCGTGTCACGCACCGCATGCTCGACTACTACATCACCGACCGCGTGAAGGAACTCACCGGAGGCAAGCAATCCGCGGTGACCATCGCGCCGGCCGGCATACCCGACTTCACGCTCGCGGTGTTACGTTGAGCACGAATCGGGCCCTTTTGATGGAGGATGCGTTGAACTAAACCGCTGACGCGGTGGTGGTGCGCCGTGAGTTTCTTGGGTCGGTGAGTCGTACCTTGGTTCTGGGGACTTTTCCCCGGACCTCGGAGACTGTGATGACACCGCTGCGCCAACGCA
>JBIJAP010000422.1:0-3423 GCA_044345715.1 Rubrivivax sp. | reverse complement strand
CGGGCACGGGCCTGGGCATGAGCATCGTCAACGAGATCGTCAGCCTGCACCAGGGCGAGATCGAGATCGAGAGCGCCCCGCGCAGCGGGACCCGCGTCACCCTATGGCTGCCGCTGGCCCGGGAAGCGGTCGCGCCGGTGGCCTGAGAGCTTCTGGAGCACCGCCGGCTGGTTCAGCGTGGCGGCCGGCGCCAGCCGCGCTCGGCCAGCAGCGCGTCGATGTCGGCCGAGAAGCCTTCGAAGCGGTCGGGGTCGTACTTGATCTTGCTCGTGTAGTACTGCGCCAGCGAGGTGATGCCGTTTTCGGCCCACAGCGCCGCCATCTCGGGGCTCGACTCCATGTAGCGCGCGCGCCCGCGGCGCTCGCGCTCGCCGAAGCGCGCGTCGATGTCCTCGCCGCTGGGGCGCTGGTAGCGCTCGTCGTGGATCCAGGCCGCCGGCGGCAGGCGGTCCCGCTGCGCCGGGGCCTCGGCGGGCCAGCCCACCACCAGGCTGGTGACGGGCAGCACGTTCTCGGGCAATTCCAGGAAGTCGGCGATGCCGCGCATCGAGAACAGCGTCGTGCCCATGTAGCAGATGCCCAGGCCGTGGCTCTCGAAGGCCAACGCGGCGGTCTGCGACAGGATCATCGCGTCGAAGGCGGCCGTGTGCCAGCTCACCATGTCGGCAAAGCCCAGCCGTGCGCCGCGCCGCGCCAGCCACTCGCGCGTACGGAAGCTGTCGGCGCAAAAGGTCAGCACCAGCGGCGCCTGGCGCACCATGGGCTGGCCGCCGTGCAGCTCGAACAGCACCTCCTTGCGCGCCGCGTCCTGCGTCTTGACCACCGAGATCAGGTTCAGGTTGCCGCTGCTGGACGTGCCGTGCAAGGCCATTTCGAGCACGCGGTCGACCAGGCCGGCGGGCAGCGGATCGGGCTTGTAGTCGCGGATGGAGCGGTGGGCGGCCATCAACGCGGCGAACGACTGGGCGGGTGTGTTCATGGCGGGCGATGATGCCAGCGCTGCTACACTGAAATGGTCAGGAGAGAGCCGCAGCGCAGCTTGCGAAGCGGCCGCCGAAGGCGCTGCACAACGCTCAGGCAAAAGGACTGGCACGTCAGGGAGTCACCTCCCACCTCACTGGAGAGAGGTTGTCCGCAAGGGCAGCCCACCGAAGGGGCAAGGCCCACCGAACCGGCGGTGGCCGAATCTCTCAGGTAAAGCGGACAGCGAGGGCCACGGGTTCTCCGCGCAAGCGGCGAACCATCGTCTGCCCCCGCCTCGGGTTCCCGCCCGCCTGACATGTCTGCTGACACCCTGTTCCACACCCCGCTGCACGCGCTGCACACCCGCCTGGGCGCCCGCATGGTGCCGTTCGCCGGCTACGCCATGCCGGTGCAGTACCCCGCCGGCCTGATGGCCGAACACAAGCACTGCCGCGAGTCGGCGGCGCTGTTCGACGTGTCGCACATGGGCCAGTTGCGGCTCGAGGGTGCCGATGCCGCTGCGGCGCTCGAGACCCTGGTGCCGGTGGATGTGCTGGGCCTGGCCGAAGGCCGCCAGCGCTACGCCTTTTTCACCAACGAATCCGGCGGCCTGCTCGACGACCTGATGGTCGTACGGCCCACGCCGGCCGACGCGGCCGCGGGCTTCGGCGACCTCTTCCTCGTCGTCAACGCCGGCTGCAAGGCCGAGGACATCGCCCATCTGCAGCGCCACATCGGCGGCCGCTGCCGCGTTGTGCCGATGCCCGAGCGCGCGCTGCTCGCGCTGCAGGGCCCGAAGGCCGTGGATGCGCTGGCGCGGCTGAACCCGGGCGTCGCCGCGCTGGTGTTCATGAGCGGCGGGCGCTTCATGCTGGCGGGCATCGAGTGTTTCGTCACGCGCAGCGGCTACACCGGCGAAGACGGCTTCGAGATCAGCGTGCCCGAGGCGCAGGCCACGGCACTCGCCGAGGTGCTGCTGGCGCAACCCGAAGTCAAGCCCGCCGGCCTGGGCGCGCGCGACACGCTGCGGCTCGAAGCCGGCCTGTGCCTGTACGGCCACGACGTCGACACCACCACCAGCCCCATCGAGGCCGGGCTGCAGTGGGCCATCCAGAAAGTGCGCCGCGCCGGCGGTGCGCGCGCCGGTGGCTACCCCGGTGCGGCCGTCATCGACCGCCACCTGGCCGAAGGCCCGCCGCGCCGCCGCGTGGGTCTGGTCGGTGTGGAACGCGTGCCGGTGCGCGAAGGCACCGCGCTATTCGACACGAGCGGCGCACCCGCCGGCACCGTGTGCAGCGGCACGCTCGGCCCGAGCGTGAACCAGTGTGTGGCCATGGCCTACGTGCCGGCCGCGCTGGCCGGTGCCGGCACCCCCTTGCACGCCGAGGTGCGCGGCAAACGCGTGCCGATGACGGTGTCTGCCATGCCCTTCCATCCCCATCGCTACAAGCGCTGAACCCTCTTTCATCTTCAGGAGCCCCTCACCATGACCACCAAGTACACGCCCGACCATGAGTGGATCACCACCCAAGACCACGAAGCCGCTGTCGTCGGCATCACGCACCACGCGCAGGACGCACTGGGTGACGTGGTCTTCGTCGACCTGCCCGAGGTCGGCAAGAGCTTCACGAAGGGCGATGTGGCCGGCGTTGTCGAAAGCGTCAAGGCCGCGGCCGACCTGTACATGCCCGTGAGCGGCGAGGTCGTCGAGGTCAACACGGCGCTGAAGGACGACCCCTCGCTCGCCAACACCGACCCGCTGGGCAAGGGCTGGTTCTTCAAGGTCCGCGTGGTCAACATGGCCGAGTTCGACCAGCTGATGGACCCGCCCGCCTACGACGCGCTGCTGAAAACCCTCTGATCCCAACCCGTTCGAGCTGAGCCCATCCCGTTCGGGCTGAGCCTGTCGAAGCCCACCCGCCCGTCCTGAGCCTGTCGAAGGATCGGGCTGAGCCTGTCAAAGCCCTGCCCCGGCCCGCGGTCACTTCGACAAGCTCAGTGCGAACGGTGGTCGCCCACCCTCACCCACACACGCCATGCTGATGTCCGCCCTCAAGCCCCTAGACGAACTCGAGAACCCCACCGAGTTCGTCGCCCGCCACATCGGCCCATATGAAGACGACGAGCGGCACATGCTCAGCGTCATCGGCGCGGCCAGCCGCCGCGCCCTCATCGAGGCCGTCGTGCCGCGCAGCATCGCGCGTGCGCAGCCGATGCAGCTGCTGGAGCCGGTGGGCGAAGCTGCCGCGCTGGCCGAGCTTAAGGCCATCGCCGCGAAGAACCGCGTGCTCAAGAGCTTCATCGGCCAGGGCTACCACGGCACGCACACGCCGGGCGTCATCCTGCGCAACATCCTCGAGAACCCGGCCTGGTACACCGCCTACACGCCCTACCAGGCCGAGATCAGCCAGGGCCGCATGGAAGCCCTCGTGAACTTCCAGACCATGGTCTGCGAGCTCA
>JBIJAP010000421.1:0-3432 GCA_044345715.1 Rubrivivax sp. | reverse complement strand
CGCGCGTGCCATGGCTGGCCCAGACCGGCAGCGCCAGGGCTTCGTACAGCGCCAGCACATCGGCACTGAAGAGGCCGGCCGACAGAAAGCGCAGCGGCGCGTGGTGCGCCCCCGGCGCGCGGGCGGCGGCCACGGCGTCGGCCCACATCGTCTCGTCGATCTTGTCGCTGCCCCAGGTGCGGCGCAAGAAGTAGCGCACCACGCCGGGCTTGGTGAGCAGGCGGAAAAGCCCTTCGCCCCACCAGGGCGCGGCCAGCACCGCGTGCAGGCCTGGCAGCTCGCGGGTGCCGCCGGCGGGGCCACGGCGCGCCTGGGTGCCCATCAGGCCCGTGGGGCTGACCAGCGCCAGGCGCGCGAACACCGCTGGCCGCTCCACCGCGGCGCGGGCCAGGAACTCGCAGCCCAGCGACAGCGCCAGCGCCGGCAACGGCTCGGCGCCGTGGCGGGCCTGGATGGCGCCGGCCACCGCGTGCAGCGCGTCGGTGTACAGGCGCGGCGAGTACGGCACGTCGGGCCGCGCGCTGGCCCCGAAGCCGGGCAGATCGGGCGTGTAGACGGTGTGGGTGGTCGCGAAGCGCTCGACCAGCGGCCGCATCTCGTGCGCGCCGGCCGCGGCGTTGATGCTGTGCACCAGCAGCAGCGGCGGGCCTTCGCCGGCCACGTGGACATGCAGGCCGTCGAGGCGGAGGTTGGGGGTCGTCATGCGGGGATGCTACGCACCTGCCGCGACTGTGATGATGTCCCATGGTCAGCGGCGGCCCCCTCGCGCCGTGCGGCGATCATGCCGGCGGCATGTGCTAGCCTGCCCGAGCAAGATTCACGATCCGGGGTGCAACCGCCCACCCATGCTCCCGGGCCAGGCCCGTCAGCCCTTCAACCGCATCGAACCCATGGGACCGCGCCCGTCGTCAACCGGCTTGCGCAGGCGCTGGGTTGTCGCCGTCCTGGGTGGCGGTGCCAGTGTGCTGCTGGTGCTGGCGTTCACATTCCTGCTGCATCTGCAATGGCAGTTGCTGACACCCCTGTGGGCTGGCCAGCGGCTGGTGCCCGTGCAGGCGCAGCTGGAGCAGGTGCAACTGCAACCGCGTGGCCGCAGACAGGCCGAGATCGTGCTGGCGTACCGCTACGAGTACGGCGGCCGGAGCCACCTCAGCCGCCTGCTGACCTTTGACCCCCAGGGCTTCGAACGCTTCGGCGAGAGCCTGCGCGAACTCCACGACCGCCTGGCCGGCGACCTCGCCGCACGGCGCCCCGTGACGGCCTGGGTCGATCCCGGTGAACCCGCGTTTGCGGTGCTCGACAAGCGGGTCCGCTGGTCTTTCGTTGCCTTCCTGCTGCCGTTCCTGCTGGGTTGTCCCTACCTGGCGTGGCGCATTGCCTCGGCATCGGCCCGCAACCTCCTGGGCTTGCGGCCCCCCGAGGCATTGCCGATCGTGCGCCGCCGCGGAGGCCCGTCCTGGTCGACGCTGCTGCTGTTCAGCGCAGTCGCCATGGCCTTCGGCGTCTACGCGTGGCGGTCGGTGCCAGGCAGCGGCCTCAGCCTCTTTGCGACGGCGTTGGCCGCCGTGCCGCTTGCAATGGGCTGGCGGGCCTGGCGCCACCTGACCGGTCGCTCCGGCATCGCTTCAGGCTCGCTCGCGCTGACGCCGGCGCAACCCGCGATGGGCCGTCCATTTGCGGCGCACTTGCGCTGGCGAGGGACACCGCGCAACGGTGGGGCCTACCTGTTCCGCCTTAGCTGCGTTCGCGCTGGCCATGCCGGCAGCGGCGAGCGCCCGTCCGTGCTTTGGCACGACGAGCGAGTCGTGAGCGGCCTGCCGTCGGCGCTCGCGGGAGAGATCTCGGCGCTTGCCCACTGGCAGTTGCCCGATGGGGAGCCGCCGTTGCAGGGAGACCTCGGCGCATCGCTCACGCATTGGTTGTTGTCGGCTCAGGACCTGGTGACGCACGACAGTGCCGAGTTCGAACTCGCCGTCGCGCCAAGCCCGTTCGCCGGCCACAGGCCCGCGCCAGCAGCCGTCGGCACGTCGAGGCCAGCCTCAACGGTTCCGGCGGCTCTGTTCCGGGTCTCGGCCTTGCCCGACGGGTGCGCGGTTCGGTCGGCACCGCAGGGCTGGGGTCGCGGGCCGGGCGCCCTGGCGGCGCTGGCGATGGGCTTTGGTGGTTTCGTCTGCTACGTCCTGGGGGCCAGCCCGTCGCACGCCACCACCGCGAGCGTGTCGGTCGCTGCCGTGGCCGGAGTGCTGCTTGCGCTGCTCGCTGCGGGCTTCGCCAGCCACCGGGCAAAGGTGACGATCGACCCCGGGGGCCTCAGGCTGACCCAGCGCAGCCTGCTGTGGGCACGGCGGCGGCACGTGCCGCTGAAGCGGGTCGTTGGGTTCCGGGCTGTGACGCTGCTGATGCCCAGGCTGCCGGCCGGCGACACGCCGCCCTGGGAGCTCGTCGCGCTGCTGGCGGACGGCCAGGTGCAGCCCCTGTACGCGCCGGTCATCGATGCCCGGGGCATCGCCGTCGCGATCGAGCAGGCCCTGACCGAAGGTCTGCAGCGTGCACAGGCGGCCGCGGGCGCAAGGCCCCGTTCGTTGCCCCACCGCGGCTTGGCGGGCCAGTGGTCGCAGCTGGCGGTGGCGTGGTGCGTGGCGATCGCCGGCGCCGGCGCGCTGGCTGCCTCGATCCTGTTGTGGCACGACGAGCGGAGACGCACGGTGACGGTGACGACGGAAGATGGCAGGCGCGTGACCGGGGAACTGATCGAAGACCCGGTGCGGCTCGCGATCCTGGACGGCCGCACCGAGCTGCTGGAGTCGCTGCTCGCCGGCGGCCGCGATGTCAATAAGCCAGATGCCAGGGGCCGCTCGATCCTGCACCACGCCGCACTCGCCGGGCGAGTCGCGGAGGCTGCCGTGCTGCTGCGCCACGGCGCCGATGTCAACGCGCAAGTGCCGATCACCGCCACCGGCGGCGGCGAGACGCCCCTCATGTACGCGGCGAGCCACGTCGAGCTGGCGCGGCTGCTGCTCGATGCCGGCGCCGACGCCTCGCGCGGCGACAGGTACGGACGCGGTGCGACGCACTGGGCGGCCCAGATGAACAGCCCCAGGACCCTGGCCCTGCTGCGCGACCGCGGGCACGACATCGACGCGCCGGCGCGCGGGTCGGGCGGCGAAACGCCGCTGATGATGGCCGTCTGGTTTTCCTCGGATCAGGCGATCGAGTGGCTGGCGCAGGCCGGTGCCGACCCCTCACGGCGCGACGCGGCCGGCCGCGGCCTGCGGCACTATGCCCGCGGCGCGAGCGACGAAGCCCTGTCGATGCGGTGGGTCGACCGGCTGCTGCCGGACTGACCGAGCTCAGGCCCGCAGCACCTTCGGCACCGGGTTCGGCCGCAACCGGAAGGCGTCGGGCATGCCCGAGCCCAGCAGCGGCCGCAGG
>JBIJAP010000420.1:0-3434 GCA_044345715.1 Rubrivivax sp. | reverse complement strand
CCATCGGCGGCCAGGCCCACTGGCCATCGGACTTGAGCTTGAGGTAGTTCAGCGTGCCGGCATTGCAGGCCGCGATCTCGGGCTTCACGCGGCGCAGGCAGGCCGCCGGGCCCGAGATGTCCTTGCCCAGCACGCCGGTGGTGAGGTTGATGATCACGCCCGGGCAGGCGGCACGGATCGCATCGCACACGGCGGCGGCGACCTCCGGATCCCAGCTCGGCATGTGGCCGAAGCCGGGCTCCTGGCTGCGCAGGTGCACGTGCATGATGCTGGCGCCGGCAGTGAACGCATCGCGCGCCTCGGCGGCCATCTGCTCGGGCGTGACGGGCACGGGGTGCTGCTTGGGGTCGGTCAGCACGCCGGTGAGGGCGCAGGTGAGGATGGCCTTGTTGGCGTTGGGACGGGTTGTCATTCGTCGATCTCCAGAGTGACGAGCAGCGCGCCCGCCGCCACGTTGTCGCGCAGCGCCACGTGCAGCGCGGCCACGGTGCCGGCAGCGCTGGCGGACTGCCACATCTCCATCTTCATCGCTTCCACGCACACCAGCGGCTGGCCGGCTTCGACGCGGTCGCCGGGCTTCACGGCCACTTGCGCCACCACGCCGGCCACGGGGGAGCGCAGCTCGCGCGGGTCGGCGGCGGCGGTGGTGTCGGGCCAGGGCGAGGCCTCGTCGAAGGCGAACACCGCCGCGCCCCAAGCCAGGTGCAGCGTGGTGCCGTCGCGCAAGGCCACAAGATGGCGCTCGACGCCGTCCAGCCGCACGCGGGCCCCGCTGCCGTGCCAGGCCAGCAGCTGCACGCCCGGCACCGGCGCGCGCAGTGCGCGCCGTTCGCCCTGGCACTGCAGCACGAGGTCGACACCGCGCACGCTGGCCGGGCGCAGCGCGTCACCTTCGGGTGCGAACAGCGCTGCTGCCACGCGCCACGCGGCCTCGGGTGGCACGGGCCGCTGCACCGGCTCCGCGCCGGCCTCGGCCCACTCGTCCAGACGCGCTGTCGTCATCGCCGCGGCCTCGAAGTCCGGGTGCTGCAGCAACTGGTGCAGGAAGTGGCCGTTGTTCACCGGCGCCAGCAGCGGCGCGGCTTCGAGTGCGCGCAGCAGCTGCCGCACGGCGTCGGCGCGTGTGCGGCCGTGGGCGATGAACTTGGCCACCATCGCGTCGTAGTACGGGCTGAGGGCCTGGCCGTCGGCGATGCCGTGGTCTACCCGCACGCCGAAAGCCTCGGCGCGTGCCGGATGCCAGCCGCGCACGGTACCGGTCTGCGGCGCCCAGCCGGCGGCCGGGTCTTCGGCGTACAGGCGCAGCTCGATGGCGTGGCCGTCGAAGCGGATCTGCTCCTGCACCAGCGGCAGCGGCTCGCCGGCAGCCACGCGCAGCTGCCACTCGACGAGATCGAGCCCGGTGATGCACTCGGTGACCGGGTGCTCCACCTGCAGCCGCGTGTTCATCTCCAGGAAGAAGTGGTTCATCGCCGCGTCGACGATGAACTCCACCGTGCCGGCGCCCACATAGCCCACGGTACGGGCCGCGGCCACGGCATCGCGGCCCATCGCGGCGCGCAGCTCGGCGCTCACCACGGGCGACGGGGCCTCCTCGATGACCTTCTGGCGGCGGCGCTGCGCCGTGCAGTCGCGTTCGCCCAGGTGCACGACGTGGCCGTGCGTGTCGGCGAACACCTGCACCTCGATGTGGCGGCCCTGCTCCACCAGGCGCTCCACCATCAGCGTGCCGTCACCGAAGGCGCTGGTGGCCTCGCGGCGCGCGCCGGCCAGCGCCTCGGGCCACTGCGACCAGTCGCGCACCAGGCGCATGCCGCGGCCGCCGCCACCGGCCACGGCCTTGACGAGCAGCGGCAGGCCCAGCCGCTCAGCCTCAGCCCGGAGCGTGGCCTCGTCCTGTTCGGCGCCCAGGTAGCCCGGCGCGCAGGGCACGCCGGCCGCCAGCATCAGCCGCTTGGCCTCGGCCTTGCCCCCCATCGCGCGGATGGCCGCGGGCGGCGGGCCGATGAACACCAGGCCCGCGGCAGCACAGGCCTCGGCGAAGTCGGCACGCTCGGAGAGAAAGCCGTAGCCGGGGTGGACCGCGTCGGCGCCGCTGGCGCGCGCGGCGGCGATCAGCGCCTCGATGTGCAGGTACGACTCGGCCGCCGGCCCGGGCCCGATGCGCACCGCGGCATCCGCCTGCTGCACATGCGGCGCACCCGCGTCGGCATCGCTGTACACCGCCACGGTGCGGTAGCCCATGCGGTGCGCCGTGCGGATGACTCGGCAGGCGATTTCGCCACGGTTGGCGATGAGGATCGTGCGGAAGCTCATGTGTCGGCCGCCCACGACGGCTTGCGCTTCTGCAGGAAGGCCATCGTGCCCTCCTGCCCCTCGGGGCCGAGCGCGGCGCGCGAGAACATCACGGCAGCGTCCGCCACCAGCGAGGCGGGGCTCTGCAGCCGCGCCTTCGCCATCAAGGCCTTCGTGGCTGCAATGGCCGCCGGCGCGCAGGCGCGGATGTCGGCCAGCGTGCCCGCCAGCAGCGCGTCGACCTCGCCGACACCATGCACCAACCGCAACTGCAGCGCCGTGGCGGCATCGAGCGTGGCGCCGGTGACAGCCAGCCGGCGCGCCTCGGCAACGCCCAGCCGCTCCACCAGGAACGGCGCGATCTGAGCCGGCACAAGCCCCAGCCGCGTCTCGGGCAGGCGGAACTGCGCCGAAGGTGCGGCCAGCGTCACGTCGGCCACGCAGGCCAGACCAAAGCCGCCGCCCATGCACGCGCCCTCCACCACCGCCACCACCGCCAGGCCGGTAGCCGCGTACGCGCCACACAGCTCGCCGAAGGCCGCGTTGGTCTCTTCGATGGCGCGCGGGTTGTCGGCCAGCCGCGCGCGCGCCGAGGCCAGATCACCCACGTCGGCGCCGGCGCAGAAGTGGCCACCCGCACCACGCAGCACGATCGCGCGGACCTCGCCTTTCATCTCAGCCTGCGCCAGCACCACACGCAGCTCGCGCACCATCGCCAGGCTCATGGCGTTGCGCTGCGCCGGGCGGTTGAGCGTCACGTGCAGCACGCCGCCCTGCCGCTGCACGGCCAGCGTCGTGAACTCGGCGAGTTCGATGCTCATGCCGCCTTGCCCGGGAGCGTGCCTTCGAGCTTGCAGATGATGCCCAGCATCACCTCGTCGGCGCCGCCGCCGATGGACACCAGTCGCGAGTCGCGGAAGGCCTGCGAGATCGGGTTGTCGGCCGTATAGCCCATGCCGCCCCAGTACTGCAGGCAGGAGTCGGTCACCTCGCGCGACAGGCGGCCGCACTTGAGCTTGGCCATGCTGGCGAGCTTGGTGACGTCCTTGCCGCCGATGTAGGCCTCGACTGCGCGGTACGTCAGCGCGCGCAGCGCCTCCACCTCGGTGCGCAGCTCCGCCAGCCGAAAGTGGACCACT
>JBIJAP010000419.1:0-3436 GCA_044345715.1 Rubrivivax sp. | reverse complement strand
GCGCAGCCGCCAGTTGTGGCTGACGGACAGCAGGTGCGACACCACCGTGAACCGCGGGCCTTCGGTGCCCTCGTTGCGGTAGTCGGACCAGTCGACGCCGGCCAGGTCAATGAGCTGCTCGAAGCGCAGCGCGGGGTCGTCGCGCAGGCGCTGGCCCGTCTCGGGCCAGCGTGCGGCGGCCACCGTGATGGTGATCTCGCCGCGGTCGCGCTTGAGCGAGACGATGGCGTCGCCGAGGGTGGCGCTCAGGGTCTCTTGCAGCTTGTCGAGCTTCTGGGTCATGGGGTACTTCAGGCCGCCAGGGTGGTGCGCCGTCAGCGCGCGATGGTGTTCTCGCGGCGGATCTTGGCCTGCAGCTGCAGGATGCCGTAGAGCAGCGCCTCGGCCGTGGGCGGGCAGCCCGGCACGTAGACGTCGACCGGCACGATGCGGTCGCAACCGCGCACGACGCTGTAGCTGTAGTGGTAGTAACCGCCGCCGTTGGCGCAGGAGCCCATGCTCAGCACCCAGCGCGGCTCGGCCATCTGGTCGTAGACCTTGCGCAGCGCCGGCGCCATCTTGTTGCATAGCGTGCCGGCGACGATCATCAGGTCGCTCTGGCGCGGGCTCGGGCGGAACAGCATGCCGAAGCGGTCGATGTCGTAGCGCGCGGCGCCGGCGTGCATCATCTCCACGGCACAGCAGGCCAAGCCGAAGGTCATGGGCCACAGCGAACCGGTCTTGGACCAGTTGATGAGCGTGTCCACGCTCGTCGTGACGAAGCCTTCCTTGAGAACGCCTTCAATACCCATGCTTCATCACTCCCAGTCGAGCGCGCCCTTTTTCCACTCGTAGATGAAACCGACCACGAGGATGGACAGGAAAACCATCATGGCCCAGAAGCCTGACGCGCCGATTTCGTGCAGCGACACCGCCCACGGGAACAGGAACGCGATCTCGAGGTCGAACAGGATGAACAGGATGGCCACGAGGTAGTAGCGCACGTCGAACTTCATGCGCGCGTCTTCGAACGCCTCGAAGCCGCACTCGTAGGGGCTGTTCTTCGCTGCGTCGGGCCGGTTGGGGCCGAAGATGAAGCCCAGCACCTGCGGCACGACTCCGACGGCCACACCCACCAGGATGAACAGGATCACGGGCAGGTAGGCTTGCAGGTCCATCGCGTTGTCAGTTCCGGTTCAGCTGCTGTGCGGACATGAAAAAGCGCGCCTGCCTGTCGGCCCCCTTGACGACTGCGAGAGGCTCAAGGCGCGGGGCGCGATGTCGATGCGAATACGAGAAGAACGAAGCTTGAACGAACGCGAAGGAGGACTTGGTGCCGACGGCGAGACTCGAACTCGCACAGCTTTCGCCACTACCCCCTCAAGATAGCGTGTCTACCAATTTCACCACGTCGGCACGGTGCCCTTTTCAGGTCCGTTCAGCGTCTTTCTTGTCCGGCTTGCGTGAGGAGATTGCTCACCGGACAGCCTCGCATTCTAGCCACAAAACAAGGGGTTTCCCCTCTGCGGCGCGCTCACTTCAGCGCGATGCCGCCGGGCCAGCCGGCGGTGCCGGAATCTGCCCTGGCGCGGGCGCTGCGGGCAGCGTCGGCGCAGCCGGAATCGCCCCAACGCCAGGCGCGCTGGCTGCAGGCTGCGGCGCGTCAAGCACGCTGGCACCGGGCTTGGACCGCGTGACGTTGCCGGTGGTGCTGAGGTAGGTGATGGCCAGCGTGCACAGGAAGAACACGGTGGCGCAGGCGGCCGTGGAGCGCGACAGGAAGTTGGCGCTGCCGGTGGCGCCGAACAGGCTGCCCGAGGCACCACTGCCGAACGAGGCGCCCATGTCGGCCCCCTTGCCTTGCTGCACCAGCACGAGGCCGATCATGACGATCGCCGAGATCAGCTGCACGGCCAGCAGCAAGGTCAACCAGATTTGCATGATGAGATCGAAGGTCCAGTGAGTGGGGTTGGGCGGCTCGGCGGTCAGCCGGCCGCGCGCACGATGGCGATGAAGTCGGCGGCCTTGAGCGAGGCACCGCCGATGAGCCCGCCGTCGATGTCGGGCTGGGCGAAAAGTTCGGCCGCGTTGTCGGCCTTGACGCTGCCGCCGTAGAGGATGCGCATGGCGTCGCCGCGGCCGGTGGCGGCCTGCAGCAGTGCGCGCAGCAGGGCGTGCACCTCCTGGGCCTGCGCCGGCGTGGCGGTGCGGCCGGTGCCGATGGCCCAGACGGGTTCGTAGGCCACGACCATCTCGGCCGCGCAGTGCGCCAGCAGGTGGATGACGGCCGAGAGCTGCCGCTTCACCACCTCGGCCGTCTGCCCAGCCTCGCGCTCGGCCAGCGTCTCGCCGACGCAGACGATGGGCGTCACGCCCTTGGCCAGCGCAGCCTGGGCCTTGGCGGCCACCAGGGCGTCGCTCTCGGCGTGGTAGGCGCGGCGCTCGCTGTGGCCCACCAGCGTGTAACGGCAGCCTAGTTCCTGCAGCATGGCGGCCGACACCTCGCCGGTGTAGGCGCCCTGCGCGTGGGCCGATACGTCCTGCCCGCCCCAGCGCAGCTCGGTGGCGGCCAGTGTCATGGCGGCATCGGCCAGGTAGACGAAGGGGGTGCAGACGGCGACATCGCAGCCAAAGGGCTTGGCGGCCAGCACGCCGGCCAGCAGCTCGGCATTGGCAGCGCGGCTGCCGTGCATCTTCCAGTTGCCGACGACGAGCTTGCGACGGGTGGTCATGGCGTCAGGCCCAGTTGAGAACGATCTTGCCGACGTGCGTGCTCGACTCCATCAGCGCATGCGCCTCGGCGGCTGCAGTCGGCTCGGCCGCCGAAAACACGCGGTGGATCACCGGCCGCACCCGGCCGGCTTCGAGCCAGGGCCACACACGCTCGCGCAGCTCGCGGGCAATGGCGGTCTTGTAGGCCACGCTGCGCGGGCGCAGCGTCGAGCCGGTGACGGTGAGCCGCTTGCGCAGCACGAGGCCGGCGTCGAAGGCGCCGCTGTTCCCACCTTGGGTGGCGATGATCGCCAGGCGGCCGTCGTCGGCCATGCACTGCAGCTCGCGCAGCACGTAGTCGCCGGCGACCATGTCGAGCACGACGTCGGCGCCCCGGCCGGCGGTGACGCGGCGGGTTTCTTCGGCGAAGTCCTGCGTGCGGTAGTTGATGCCGTGGTCGGCGCCCAGCGCCACGCAGGCCGCGACCTTGTCGTCGCTGCCCGCCGTGACGATGACGCGCGCGCCATGGGCCTTGGCCAGCTGGATCGCGGTGACGCCGATGCCGCTGGAGCCACCCTGCACGAGCAGCGTCTCGCCCGCGGCCAGCCGCGCGATCTGGAACACGTTCTGCCAGACGGTGAAGAAGGTCTCGGGCAGGCTGGCCGCCTCGATCATCGACAGCCCCTGCGGCAGGGGCAGGCACTGGCCGGCCGGCGCCACGCAGAACTCGGCATAGCCGCCGCCA
>JBIJAP010000418.1:0-3437 GCA_044345715.1 Rubrivivax sp. | reverse complement strand
GGCCGCGCATCGGCGACATCGATCTCGATCTCCTTGTCGGCGAGCGTGCCTTCGCGCAGGCGCTTCCTCAGCACCTGGCGCGCGGTGTTGTCGGTCGCGGGTGGCGCCGGTGCGGCATCGAAACCGATGCTCGCCGGCGCGCGTGGTGGCGGCACCAGTGCATCGAGGATGCGCTCCTCGGCCGCGTCTTCGGCGCGTGTGCGGTGCAGCTTGATCTGCCGCTCGCGCTCCTGCTTCACGGCCACGTCGACCAGGTCGCGCACGATGGTGTCGACGTCCTTGCCGACATAGCCCACCTCGGTGAACTTGGTCGCCTCCACCTTGATGAAGGGCGCGTCAGCCAGCCGCGCCAACCGGCGCGCGATCTCGGTCTTGCCCACGCCGGTGGGGCCGATCATCAGGATGTTCTTCGGCGTGATCTCGCCGCGCATCGCACCCGGTACCTGCTGGCGCCGCCAGCGGTTGCGCAGCGCGATCGCCACAGCGCGCTTGGCGCCGGGCTGGCCGACAATGTGGCGGTCGAGCTCGCTGACGATTTCCTGCGGCGTCATGCCCAGCGGCGGGCGCTCTTGTTCGGCCGTCATGCGCCTTCTCCCGGCTCGCCCAGCGTCTCGATGGTGTGGTTCTGGTTGGTGTAGATGCACAGATCGCCGGCGATCGTGAGGCTCTTCTTCACGATGTCGGCCGGTGCCAGGTCGGTGTGCTCCACCAGCGCGCGCGCAGCGGCCTGCGCGTAGGCGCCGCCCGAGCCGATGGCGACGATGCCGTACTCGGGCTCGAGCACGTCGCCGTTGCCGGTGATGATGAAGCTGCCGGTGCGGTCGGCCACGGCGAGCATGGCTTCCAGGCGGCGCAGCACACGGTCGGTGCGCCAGTCCTTGGTCAGCTCGATGGCGGCGCGCTGCAGCTGGCCTTGGTGCTTTTCGAGCTTGGCCTCGAAGCGCTCGAACAAGGTGAAGGCGTCGGCCGTGGCGCCCGCGAAGCCGGCGAGCACCTGCTCCTTGTAGAGCCGGCGCACCTTGCGCGCGCTGGCCTTGACGACGATGTGGCCCAGCGTGACCTGGCCGTCACCGCCCAGGGCGACGAGCGGGCCGCGGCGCACGCTGAGGATGGTGGTGCCGTGGTAAGTGTCCATGGGCGGCAGGATAGCCGCCGGCGCCACACCTTCGAGAGAGGGGCGCTCAGTTCCGAAAGCCGATGTCGGTGTATCGGTCCATCGTCGCGCTGGTTTCGAAGCTGCCGTTGATGTCGAGATCGAGCTCGACGCGCAGCGCCGAGCTGCCCGCGGCGCTGCACAGCTCGCCCGCCAGGCCGGTGGCGGTGAGGCTGACACAGCCCTCGAGCGCATACAGATCCAAGGGTCTGGCCGGGATCCGCTCCACGCGCACCAAGCTGCTGCCCAGCGTGGCGCCGCGGCCCAGTGCATCGGGTGTGCGGGTGGCCACGAGGCCCCGCAGCTCCATCGACATCGGCTGCTGCACGCTGGCGCTGAGGATGCGGCCCGAGCCGGTGGCCGTGCCGCTGACGGTCTGCACGCTGCGGCCCACGTCCGCGCGGTCTCGAAGGGCGCCGTCGTCGCTGTGAGCTGCAGGTCGCTCGACAGTGCCCAGGCCAGCTCCGCGACGCCCATAACCGCTTGCGCGGTGGTGTGCAGCGCTTCAGCGGGTGTGATGGCCGCCGGCGGCGGCGCCGATACATCGCTACCGCAACCACCGCAGGCCGACAAGACAATGACGGCCACAAGGGCCGTCGGGCCACGTTTCGATATCGGACAGATCTCGATCAGACCTTGCGCACCTGCACCTTGGCGTGTTCGTTGATGCCCATGGCGCCGAAGAAGAGGGCCAGCAAGCGGTGCGCGTCGACGAAGTGCACGCTGCGCGATTCGCCCCGGAGCGCGAGCACCCAGTTCAGAAGATCGCCGGCGGCGATGAAGTCGACGCGGATCAGGCGAGCGCAGGACACGCTCACCACGGACGCCAGGCCAACCTCGCCCTGCAGCTTGCCCAGCGTGGCGCTGATGTCGCCGATGAGCTGGCCCGAGAGCTCGACGTGCGCGACCTCGATGCCGCCGCCGGCGTCGTCGGCCAGGCCCGACTCCTGGAAGCTGGTCGAGACGTCGCTCATCATCGACATCGGCGGGTTGCGCGTGCTCATCGCGCTGCCGCTGATGTGCACCGTGCAGCGCGTGGGCTCCCACGATGGCGGGCTCACCTCGTAGGTGACGCAGTAGTCGATGGCGGTCTCGTCAAACTGGCCCGCACGGTTGGCCAGGCGCAACGCGTCAAGCCGCGCACGCCAGTGGGGGCCGATTCGGCCAGCACATGGAACAGCGTGTCGCCACCGAGCCAGCGCATCTCGAGCTGCTGACCGGCCCACAGGCGGAAGACTGTCGACAGCTGCATCGCTGCCTCGGCATCGATGAGGCGCAGCGCGCTCCAGTCGAACACCCAGGGCAGCGGCATCTGCAGGGTCTGCGAGCGCAGCCGCGCCACGGCCTCGATGTCGAGCAGCTCGGGGCAGACCCAGCCGACGTCACCGCTGAGCACGCTGTTGGCGCCCGACGACGACGGCAGCAGCGGCTCGTCGGCCAGCATGTCGGCCACCAGCTTGGGCAGGCTGTACCACTGCGGCGCGCTCCAGCCGAACTGCTGCGCGTAGTCGAGCGCCAGGCTCTCGAAGCGGTGCTGCTGGCCAGTGGCGCGGTACAGGTCGAAAAGCACGAGCCAGGTCTCGGCATGCTGCGAGCGGGCGCCCGAACCGCCCGTGAGTCGCTGCAGGGCCTCTTCGCACTGGGTGAAGTCGGCATTGGCGAAGGCGATGACGGCCTCGTCGAGATCGGGGTCATGCATGACCTCGCTCACTTCGACGGCGAATGGCCTGCTGAAGTCCGTGGCCGGGGCCTCCAATGCGCCGATCGTGTCGGCGCGCTCGGAGCGCCCGGAGGACTCGGCCCGTTCCGCAGCGCGATCCATCGTCCGCGTGGAGGCTGGTGGTGTGTCGAACCTCACCGTCGACCAGGGCGCCAGTGGGGGCAGACCCGACACCATCTGCGCCGGTGCCGGTGCCGGCGCCGAGGCCAGCGGCAGATGGATGTCGGGCAGCATCTTCGACGACGACGGCAGGCCCTGGGCGGCGGGCACGCGCTCCAGGGAGGCCGGTGCGGGGCTGCGTGACTCATCGCGGGCTGGCCACGAAGGCGAGGTCGCGTTCGGCCGCGCCGCTGCCGGCGCGCTATTGGCGGCCATCGGCGCTGCAGCGGGTGCCGCAGGCGGGAAGGCGCCGGCACGGCCGGTGCTTTCGAGCGGACCGCGTCGCGGCGAGCTTGAGAAGCCGTTCTCGCCCACCATCTGCTGCTCGATCTCGTCGATCTTCGCCTTGACGCCGCCGGGGCGGCGAGCCGCCTCGGACTGCCGGGCCCCGGAGTCGTCAAGGCG
>JBIJAP010000417.1:0-3445 GCA_044345715.1 Rubrivivax sp. | reverse complement strand
AGTGGCCACCACGATGGCCGGCCAGAACAGATCGGGGTTCACCTTCACGAGGCCGAAGACCACCGGCACGCTGGCCATCGGCAGCAGCGTGGCCGAAACCAGCGAGACCACGAACACCGACACCAGGCCGTACTGCGGCAGCGCCATCGTGGCTATCAGCGAGTGCAGCCAGGCTTCCATCAGCATCGGCCCTCGGCTGAGGCACCTGTCATCGAGGCACGCTCCGCGGCTGGCCCTGGGCGTCGATGGCGACATAGGTGAGATCGGCC
This sequence comes from Rubrivivax sp., assembly GCA_044345715.1. Classification (GTDB taxonomy): domain Bacteria; phylum Pseudomonadota; class Gammaproteobacteria; order Burkholderiales; family Burkholderiaceae_C; genus Rubrivivax. The sequence continues at coordinate 3,176 of JBIJAP010000417.1, read as the reverse complement.
TCGGTCACCTTCACCACCTGCAGCTGGCTCGGGTTGCGCTCGGCGATCACGGTCACGTGCACCGAGATGCTGGTGTTGCCGATGCGCGTGATGCGGGCGTAGAAGCTGAGCAGGTCGCCCAGGCTGACCGGCTGCTTGAACACGAACTGGTTGACGGCCACGGTGGCGATGCGCCCGCGCGCCACGCGCGCCGGCAGCACCGAACCGGCGAGGTCGACCTGGGCCATGATCCAGCCGCCGAAGATGTCGCCATTGGCATTGACGTCGGCCGGCAGCGGAATGACACGCAGCACGAGCTGGCTGCCGTCGTCCAGCTGCGGGGGCGCCAGCATCGGCGCGTCGTCGGCATCGGTCATCGAGAATGGCTCCCTGGGGGCAGCCAAGGCGACAATGCGCCCCCCATGACCCCGTCCCCCACTGTAGCGGGCAGCGCGATCGGCCCCACCCCCGAGCTGCAACGAGACCTGTCGCGCCGGCTGGATAAGCTGCGACGGGTCTTCGACCTCGAAGAGGTGCGCCGCGCGCCGCTGGCCGCCGAGCGGGTGGTGAACTACTACGAAGACTGCCACGACACCTACCGCAAGCACCACAGCCGCGAAGGCGCGGTGCACATGGCGCTGAACGACGGCGACCGCTTCGATCCCGACGGCTTCTTCGGCCAGCTGCGCCGCCTGGAGCAGGCCTGGGGCGCGCCACCGGCCGCCGTGCTGGAGCTCGCCGTCGGCCAGGGCTTCAACCTCGAGTACCTCGCGCAGCGCCAAGCGGGCACGCAGTTCCTGGGCATTGACCTGACGCCGGCGCACCAGCGCATCGCCGCCGAGCGCATGGCCGCGCGGGCCTGGTCCATGTACGCCTGGACGGCGGCGACTTCCACCAGCTGCCCTATGCCGACGCCTCGATGGACGCCGACGGCGCGCTCGCCTGCGAGCTGGTGGCACGCGGCATGGCGATGGACGCGCTGCAGGTGCAGGGCGATCTGCTCGCGGCCGCCCGCAACGCCGGCTTCGTGCCCGCCGAGCCCGAGGCACTGGACAGCGAGGTCATGCCCAGCCTGCGCCGGCTGGAAAGCGTCACCGGTGCCATCATCCGCTGGCCCTGGCTCGGCCGCCGTGCGCTGGCGCGGCGCAGCGCGCTGCGGGGGCGCAACATCCTGTCGGGCTACCTGATGCGCACGGCGGTGGCGATGGGGCTCATCGGCTACCGCGAGCTCCGGCTCGACGTGCCGCGCTGAGCCTGGCCGCCGCCCCCGGCGGCACTCGGCCCGCGCGCACTCCACCTCCAGAAGCGAGCTCACCCCCTGATGCGATCACACGCCCACCCGACCCCCGCGCCGCCGACGCCGGCCGCGCCGCAGGCCCGCCGCTCCGACTGGGCCACGCTCGGGTTGCTGCTGCCCTACCTGTGGCGCTACCGCTGGCGCGTGGGTGCGGCGCTGGCCTTCCTGCTGGCGGCCAAGGCGGCCAACGTCAGCGTGCCGGTGCTGCTGAAGCACCTGGTCGATTCGCTGTCCCTCAAGCCGGGTGATGCCGCGGCGCTGCTCGTGGTGCCGGTAGGGCTGCTCGTGGGCTACGGCCTGCTGCGGCTGAGCACGAGCCTCTTCACCGAGCTGCGCGAGCTGATCTTCGCCAAGGCCACCGAGGGCACCGCGCGCAGCATCAGCCTGCAGGTGTTCCGCCACCTGCACGCGATGAGCCTGCGCTTCCACCTCGAGCGCCAGACCGGCGGCATGACGCGCGACATCGAGCGCGGCACGCGCGCCGTGCATTCGCTCATCAGCTACTCGCTCTACAGCATCTTCCCGACCCTCGTCGAGGTGGCGATGGTGCTCACGCTGCTGGCATGGAAGTTCGACGCCGCATTCGCCTGGATCACCGGCGGCGCACTCGTGGCCTACATCGTGTTCACCGTCACGGTGACCGAGTGGCGCACCAAGTTCCGTCGCGAGATGAACGAGCTCGACAGCACCGCGCACACGCGCGCCATCGACTCGCTGCTGAACTACGAGACGGTGAAGTACTTCGGCAACGAAGACTTCGAGACGCGCCGCTACGACGAGAACCTCGAGCGCCTGCGCCGCGCCTCGCTGAAGAGCCAGACCACGCTGTCCCTGCTCAACACCGGGCAGCAGCTCATCATTGCCGCGGCGCTGATCGCGATGCTGTGGCGGGCCACGCAGGGCGTGGTCGAAGGCCGGCTGACGCTGGGTGATCTGGTGATGATCAATGCCTTCATGATCCAGCTCTACATCCCGCTGAACTTTCTCGGCGTCATATACCGCGAGATCAAGCAGGGCCTCACCGACCTGGACAAGATGTTCTCGTTGATGGAAAAGCACCGCGAGATCGACGACGCGCCCGGTGCGCAGCCGCTGCGGGTGAGCGAGGGGGCGGTGCGCTTCGAGGACGTGGGCTTTGCCTATGACCCCGCGCGCCCCATCCTGCACGACCTGAGCTTCGAGATCCCGGCCGGCAAGACGGTGGCCGTGGTAGGCCCCAGCGGAGCGGGCAAGAGCACGCTGGCGCGCCTCTTGTTCCGCTTCTACGACGTGAACTCGGGCCGCATCACCATCGACGGCCAGGACATCCGCACCGTCACGCAGGCCAGCGTGCGCGGCGCCATCGGCATCGTGCCGCAGGACACCGTGCTGTTCAACGACTCGGTGCAATACAACATCGCCTACGGCCGCACCGGGTCCACGCGCGACGAGGTCGAGGCGGCGGCGAAGTCGGCGCACATCCACGAGTTCATCGCCGCCACGCCCAAGGGCTACGACACCATCGTGGGCGAGCGCGGCCTCAAGCTCAGCGGCGGCGAAAAGCAGCGCGTGGCGATTGCGCGCACGCTGCTAAAGAACCCGCCGATCCTCATCTTCGACGAGGCCACCTCGGCGCTGGACAGCGCCAACGAACGTGCGATCCAGGCCGAGTTGCGCGCCGCAGCCCAAGGCAAGACAGCGCTCGTCATCGCGCACCGGCTGAGCACGGTGGTCGACGCCCACGAGATCGTGGTGCTCGAAGCCGGCCGCGTGGTGGAGCGCGGGCCGCACGCCGAGCTGCTGGCGCGCGGTGGGCGCTATGCCGAGATGTGGCGCCTGCAGCAAAGCGGGCAGGGCCTCTAGGAGCGTGGGCGGCAGAAATCCAGCCCCGCCCCGGCCCAACGCGGGGCTGGATTTCTGC
>JBIJAP010000046.1:0-13195 GCA_044345715.1 Rubrivivax sp. | reverse complement strand
CAGCAGCGCGATGGCCGGCAGCGGGTTGAACATCGAGCTCAGCAGGCTCAGCAAGTCGCGCCCGAGCCGCGTCGATACCGCCAGCGCGCTGAGCACAAGCGCGCCTGCCGCACCCAGCGCATAGCCCTGCAGCAGCAGGCCGAGCGAGGCTTGCGCGCGGCGCAGCAACTCGCCGCTGGCCATGCCGTCGATGAAGGCGCGCGCCGTGGCGCTGGCGGTGGGCAGCAGCAGCTCGTTGTCCTGCCAGCGCGCCGCGCACTCCCAGGCGAGCACGAGCAGGATCAGCAGGCCCGACTGCCGCACCAGCGTCTGCAGGCCCGGGCGCAGCGCCGGCAGCGTCGGCGCGGCCTCGGTGGGGATGGTGGTCGTGTTCATCAGGGGGTCGGCGTCGGGAACAACCAGGCATGCAGCTGCGCCGTCGCCGCCTGGAAGGCTGTGCCGCCATCGCTGCCGAAGCCGAAGGAGGCGGCATCGAGCTCGCCCACCACACGCGCCGGCCGCGGTGACAACACGACGACGCGGCTGCCCACCAGCAGCGCCTCTTCGATGGAGTGGGTCACGAACAGCATCGAGAAGCGCACCTGCGCCCACAGCGCCAGCAGTTCCTCCTGCATGCGGCGGCGCGTCAGGGCGTCGAGCGCGGCAAAGGGCTCGTCCATCAGCAGCACGCGGGGCCGCATGGCCAGCGCGCGCGCAATGGCCACGCGCTGCTTCATGCCGCCGGAGAGTTGATGGGGGTAGGCGCTCTCGAAGTCGGCCAGCCCCACCTGTTGCAACACGGCGCGGGCGCGCACCTCGGCGGCGCCCCGGGGCAGGCCCAGCGCCACGCACAAGGGGAACGCGACGTTGCCCAGCACGGTCTTCCAGGGCGGCAGCTGGTCGAACTCCTGGAACACCACCATGCGGTCCGGGCCCGGACCGCGCGCCGGCCGGCCATCGACCCGCACCTGCCCTTCGACCGGCTGCACGAACCCGGCCGCCGCCTTCAGCAGCGTGCTCTTGCCGCAGCCCGAGGGGCCGAGCAGCACCACGCGCTCGCCTTCGTGCACCTGCAGCGACACACGGTCGGTGGCCTGCAGCAGCCCGCGCTCGCCGGCCCAGGCCAGGCTGACCTGGTCGAAGTGCAGCGGCACCGCGCCCGAGGCGGGCAGCGGGGCCTCGGCAGGCAGGGGTTCGCGCACCAGTGCCGCGGTGCCGTCAGGTGCCGTGTCGAGACCGAAGAACTCAGCTCCCGCCGGCCACATGCGCGTCGTCGAAGAAGTAGTCGCGTGCCGAGCCGGGCTTGTTCTTGATGGCGCCGATGCGGTGCATGAACTCGGCCAGGGCCAGCGTGTTCTGCGGCGCCAGCTTGAACTGCACCTCGGGGCTGCGGATGATCTGCAGCACCAGTTGCCGGTCGAGCGCGCCCTGGCCCGTCTTCAGGAAGACGTCGGCGGCAGCCTCGGGGTTGGCGCGGATGACGGCGGCGGCTTCGTTGAGCGCGGCGATGAACGCGCGGTAGGTCTTCGGGTTCTCGGCGCGGAACTTCTCGGTGGCGTACAGCACGGTGGCCGACGAAGGGCCGCCCAGCACGTCGTAGCTGTTGAGCACGATGCGCGTGTTCGGGTTGGCCGCCAGGCTCTGGTTCTGGAACGGTGGGTTGCCGAAGTGCGCGGTGATCTCGGTGCCGCCCTTGATGATGGCCGCCGTGGCCTCGGGGTGCGGCAGGCCCACCTGCAGCTTGTCGAGCCGGTTCCAGGCGTCCGGCCCCCACAGCCTGGCGCTGGCCAGCTGCAGGATGCGCGACTGCACGCTCACGCCCACGGCGGGCAGCGCGATGCGGTCCTTGTCGGAGAAGTCGGCGATGGTCTTCACCGCCGGGTTGTTGCTGACCAGGTAGTACGGGAAGTTGCCCAGCGACGCCACGCCGCGCACGTTCTGCCGGCCGTAGGTGCGGTCCCAGATCGTCAGCAGCGGGCCCACGCCGGCGCCGGCGATGTCGATCTGCCCCGACAGCAGCGCGTCGTTGACGGCGCTGCCGCCCGACAGGCGCACGAACTCCACCTGCACGTCCAGGCCCTGGGCCTTGCCGTGCTTCTGGATGAGCTGCTGCGCCTCGGCCACGTTGAGCAGCAGGTAGACGATGCCGAACTGCTGAGCGATGCGGATGCGGCCTTCGGCGGCGGCCGGTGTGGCCACCAGTGGCAAGGCGGCCGCCAGCAGCAGGGCCAGGGCGCGACGGATGATCTTCATGCGGGAACGTCCCCTTCGATGGTGGTGCGGTAAAGCCGGCGGCGCTGCTCGGGCGGGCAGCCGGCGGCCAGGTGCAGCAGCGAGCGGTTGTCCCAGAACACCAGGTCACCGGGCTGCCAGCGGTGGCGGTAGACGAAGCGGTCCTGCGCCTGGTGCGCGAACACCTCGGCCAGGGCGGCCGTGCTTTCGTCTTCCGGCAGGCCGTTGATGTGTGTCGTGAAGTGCTCGCTGACGAAGAGCGCCGGCCGCTGCGTCTCGGGGTGCGTGCGCACCACCGGGTGCGACACCGCGGGCACCTCGGCCACCTGCGCCGGCGACAAGGGCGGCCGCCAGGGGTTGCGTCGGCGCAGCTCGTCGTACTGCTTCAGGTAGCTGTGCCAGGCCCGGCGCCCGTGCAGCAGCGTGCGCAGCGGCGCCGGGAGTTCATCCCAGGCCCGGTGCTGGTTGGCGAACAGGGTGTCGCCCCCATCGGCCGGCAGCTCCTGTGCGTGCAGCAGCGAGCCCAGGCTCGGCCGCGGCTTGTAGGAGAGGTCGGAGTGCCAGAAGACGCCGGCGTCACCCAGCCCGATCGGCTGGCCGTTCTCGACGATGTTCGACACGACCAGCACCTCGGGCTGCCCGGCGAGGCCGAACTGGTGCAGCACATGGCGCTGCAGCGGCCCGAAGCGCGCACTGAACGCCACCTGCTGCGCCGGCGTGATGCGCTGTTCGCGGAACACCAGCACATGGTGCTCGAGGTGGGCGCGATGAATCTGCGCGAAGTCGGCGTCCGACAGGCCGCGACCGAGATCGAGGCCCACGACCTCGGCGCCCAGCGCGGCGTCGAAGCGCCGGATCTCGAAGCGCTGGTGCGCCGGGGCCGGCTGCGGGGCGGTTCGGGTCGGTTCGGGCAGCGTCCAGGGGGTGCTCATGCGGCCACTGTAGGCAGCCGCTGCGGCGTCGCCAAAGAAGGGCTGCGCATGTAGTCCTGCCGTTGTGGCATCAGCGTCGGTTGCCGCAACGGCCGCGGTGCGTCGGCCGGGGCTGGCGTGGCCCCGCGCAGGCGCAGGCCGCCCGTGTCGTGCACCAGGCGCAGCAGCTCGACGCCCTGGCCGTTGTCGAGCCGCCGGTGCGGCAAGCCGGCCGGCAGCGCGAGCCAGTCGCGTTCGTGCAGGCGCACCCGCAGCCAGCCCCCGAGCGCGGGCGCCCGCAGTGCCAGCACCACCTCGCCGGTCAGCACGACCAGGCGCTCCGGCGCATCGTGCGTGTGCAGGGTCGACTCGCGCAGCGCATCGCCAGGCCGCGCGCGAACGAACTGCGAACTGCCGAACCGGCGCTCCAGCACGAGCAGCTCCGCTGCGTGTGCGAGGCGGGGCGACACGCCCGCCGGCGCGCGAGGTGCCAACAGGCGGCCGGCCTGCACGCCCAGCCGGCACAGCCACTGCTGGGCCTGCGCAGGGGTGTCGCCGGCTTGTTCGACGCCGTCATCGGCCAAGCGTGTGATCAGGGGCATGGCAGGCAGATCCTCCAGGGCGAACGCATCGCGGACCCTGCAGTCTTGCTGCGTGCTCAGGCGGCGTGAACGAAGCTTTCGTTCTCTGCAGTTGCGCTGCGCGCGTGCCACACGCTGCGCCCGTCCATGAAGAGGCGCGTCTCGCCGGGCTCGAAGGCCTGCCAGGGCTCGGCGTGCGTCAGCGGCGCGGTGGCCAGCAGCACCATGCGGTCGCCGGGCCGGTTGGCGGCGGCGAGGTCAAGTTCGAGGGCCTCGTCGACCAGGCGCACGGTGCCGAACGGGTGCTGGCGCTCCAGCCACGACAGCCGCGTCGTGGCATGGGCCAGCACCGCGCGGCCGTCGCTCAGGATGGCGTTGAAGGTACCGTGGGTGCCGAGCTGCTGCAGCCAGGGCTGCACCACCGCCGCCAGCTCGGGCCAGGCCGGCAGCGGGCCACCGGCGTAGCGGCGCTGCAGCCGCTGCAGCAGCCAGCAGAAGGCGCGCTCGCTGTCGGTCTGCCCCACGGGGTGGAAGTGGTCGTCGAGCGAAGGATGGAAGTGGCGCAGGTCGCCGTTGTGCGCAAAGAGCCAGCTGCGCCCGGCCCACTCGCGCCGGAACGGGTGGCAGTTGGCCAATGACACGCCGCCCTGCGTGGCCTTGCGCAGATGCGCCAGCACCGTGGGCGCGCGCAGCGGCTGCTGGCTCAGGAAACTGGCCAGCGGCGAGTGCGAGGCCGGCGCGTCGTCCACGAACACACGGCAGCCCACGCCGTCGTGGAAGGCCATGCCGAAGCCGTCGACATGGTCGCCGGTGAGGCCGCCACGGGCAGCCAGGCCGCGGAACGAGAAGGTGGCCGCCACAGGCACGTTGGCGTTCAGCGCATACAACTCACACATGGTCTGCATTCTCGGCAGCGCCCCGCTGAACTGCAGGCACGGCGGCGCATCAGCAGATGACGAATTCGCGTTTGGGGCGTGGCCGGCGCGGCCGTAGCCTGCGGCCGCCGCACCTGGCACGCCTGCAAGGAAACCGACCATGAGCCACGCCGAGCGCCGATTCGAGACCCTGGCCGTGCACGCCGGCTACAGCCCCGACCCGACCACGCGCTCGGCCGCCGTGCCGCTGTACCAGACCGTGGCCTACGCCTTCGACAGCGCGCAGCACGGCGCCGACCTGTTCGACCTGAAGGTGCCGGGCAACATCTACACGCGGATCATGAACCCGACGCAGGACGTGCTCGAGCAGCGCATCGCGGCGCTCGAAGGCGGCATCGCGGCACTGGCGCTGGCCTCGGGGCAGGCGGCGGTGACGTACTCGATCCTCACCATCGCCGAGGCTGGCGACAACATCGTGGCCGCCTCGGGCCTGTACGGCGGCACCTACAACCTGTTCGCGCACACGCTGCCGCAGTACGGCATCGCCACGCGCTTCTTCGACTACCGCCGCATCGAGACGCTCGAGGCCCTCATCGACGAGCGCACCAAGGCGGTCTTCGTCGAGAGCCTGGGCAATCCGCAAGGCCATGTCTCCGACATCGCCAAGCTCGCCGAGATCGCGCACCGCCACGGCGTGCCGCTGATCGTGGACAACACGGTGCCCACGCCCTACCTCAGCCGGCCCATCGAACACGGCGCTGACATCGTCGTGCACTCGCTCACCAAGTACTTGGGCGGCCATGGCACCGCCGTGGGCGGCGCCATCGTCGACAGCGGCAAGTTCCCGTGGGCGCAGCACAAGGCGCGCTTCAAGCGGCTGAACGAGCCGGATGTGTCGTACCACGGTGTCGTCTACACCGATGCCCTCGGCCCGGCGGCCTACATCGGCCGTGCGCGCGTGGTGCCGCTGCGCAACATCGGCGCCGCGATCTCGCCCTTCAACGCCTGGCTCATCCTGCAGGGCATCGAGACCGTGGCGCTGCGCGTGGACCGCATCAGCGCCAACGCGCTGGCGGTGGCGCGGCACCTGCAGAAGCATCCGAAGGTGGCCTGGGTCAACTACGCCGGGCTCGAAGAGCACCCCGACCACGCGCTGGTGAAGAAGTACCTCTCGGGCCAGGCCTCGGGGCTGCTGACCTTCGGCGTGAAGGCCGCGGCGGGCGCGCCGGGCACGGCGCGCGAGGCCGGTGCACGGGTGCTCGACGCGCTGAAGCTGTTCACGCGGCTGGTCAACATCGGCGACGCGAAGAGCCTGGCCACGCACCCGGCCAGCACCACGCACCGGCAGCTCTCGCCTGAAGAGCTGGACAAGGCTGGCGTCGGCGAGGACACGCTGCGGCTGTCGGTGGGCATCGAGCACATCGATGACCTGCGGGCCGATCTGGACCAGGCGCTGGCTGCAGCCTGAGAGCCTGGGCGCCACCGAGCATCGGGAACCAGGACCCGTGGCCATGGAAGTTCTTCTGCGCGGCTGGCGCGCGCTGTCGGAAGGCCTGTTCGGCGGGCTGCCGGTGGAGGCCCGCTGGGTGCCGTCGAGCGCGGGCGACGAACCCTTCGTGTGCTGGCCCAGGCCGGGGCCTGAGGACCCGCGTTCGCGTCTGGCCCTGGAGCTGCTGAACTCGCTGCGTGCCCTGGCGGTGCAGCGCCAGCTGCGCTTGGAAGGCGCGACCCTGGAGCTGTTCTGGGTGGAGCGGCAGACACCGCATTGCCAGGTGCGGGCCCGGTTCGTCATCGCCTCGCCCGAGCCCGAGGCCCACGTGCGCGGGCTGGCCGGTGCGGTGGCCTTCGAGGCCCGCTCGGCGGGCACGCTGGTGCAGCATGGGCTCGAGCTGATCCTGGAGTGCCACACCGTGAACGACGACGCCGCGCTGGCGCCGATGCACTTCTGGTGACGGCGCCTCGCGCGCGACGCTGTCAGTCGCGCGCGGCCTGAGCACCTGCTCAGCTGTCGTGCACACGCGGCAGCCCGGGCTCACGTCGCCGCCGATCACACGGCCGTCGGCAATCGCCACGCAAGCGTGCAGGTGCAAGCCGCCAGCGCCCACGGTGGCGCTGAGCGTGAGCAGTTCGGCAACTTCGTCGATCACTGTGGCCGCCTCGGCGCCGGCCAAACGCAGGGGCAGCGGATCGAGCGTGTTCCGGGCGCGCATGTGCTGATGAGCTTCGCGGCCGTGGCATGGCCGTTGCACCTCTGGGGTGTTTCGCACACATCCCGGAGGGAAGACGTTGAGAAAGCAGCAACCCAAGCGCCCGCCGTGCCACCCCCGCGCGCCGAGCATGCCCACGCGACTTCTGCCACTGGCCGCGGCGCTGGCCCTGGTGCCGGGGCTGATGGCTGGCGTGGCCCAGGCGCAGACGGCCACGTCGACGGCGGCCGCCGAGAGCCCCGAGGCCCTGCGTGAGCGGCTTGCCGCGCTCGAACGCGAGGCCGCCGCGCTGCGCGCCCGGTTGCAGGCGGCCGTGCAGGCCGCACCCAGGGCTGCTGCAGAACCAGCAGCACCCGCTGCATCGGCAACAGCGCCGGCTGTCACGGCCTCGCTCGAAGGCGTCACGGTGCGCAGCCGCAAGCCGCTGGCGGCGGTGAAGGACATCCCGCAGTCGGTGTCGGTGGTCAGCGGCGATGACCTGAAGCGCGAAGACGCCACCTCGCTGGAGGCCATCACCAAGCGGCTGGCCAACGTGAAGTGGAACTACGGCAACAGCTCCACCAGCAGCTACTCCATCCGCGGCATCGGCAAGATCGCCAACAACAACGCCGCCGATCCGAGCGTGGCGCTCGATGTCGACGGTGTGCCCTACGCCTTCAACCAGCTCGGCTACTTCGAGTTCCACGATGTCGACACCGCGGCCGTGTCGCGTGGGCCGCAGGGCTTTGCCTTCGGGCGCAGCGCCACCATCGGCGCTATCCAGGTGCGGCTGAAGCGCCCGTCGTTCGCGCCCTCGGCCGATGTCTCGCTGGGCTACAACCAGTACGAAGGGCAGAGCCTGTCCCAGGCCAACGGCAACGTCACCGCGTCGGCCACCGCCACCGGCCCGCTGATCGACGGCCTGCTGGCCTACCGCACCTCGTTGCGCGTGAACAAAGGCAACGGATGGCTGCGCAACAAGTACAACCCCGACAACCAGTACATCAGCAGCGACCGCTTCTCCGGCCGGCTGCAGTTCCTGCTCACGCCCTCGCCCGACTTCGAGGCGCGCGTGGCCATCGAGGTCAACCCGCGCAACAGCGAGACCTCGAACATCGGCTCGACCAACTTCTTCTTCAACGAGACGCCAGCCACCTACGCCAACGGCGCGTCGACCGCGTCTTTGCTCACCACCGAGCGGCGCCTGGCGCGGCCCTGGTTCACGCGCAACACCAGCTACACCGTGGCGGGCGACTTCTTCAGCCAGGTGGCCATCAACAGCGACAGCCAGCAAGGTGTGGTCACCGGCAGCAACGGCGCCTGGGCCGAGCTGAAGTGGACGCTGTCGGACAGCACCACGCTCACCAGCATCACCGCCGTCAAGGACTACTACTTCAACGCCTTCCGCGACGACGAAGGCACGGTGTTCGACGTGCAGACGGCGGCCGGCCAGAACATCCGCTACGCGCAGAGCAGCCAGGAGTTCCGGCTGAACTCGCGCGTGGGCGATGCGCTGGCGCTGCAGGCTGGCGCGCTGTTCCTGAAGACCCGCAACAACTGGGGCAGCAACGCCATCTTCGGCAGCGACGGTGGCGCCTGGTTCGCCAGCAACGCGCAGTACGGCCGGCTCGATGCCGACGCCGCAGGCCGGCTGCTGCTGGTGGACTCGATCGCCGACCTGTGGACGCAAGGCCCGATCCGCTCGGACAACCAGACGCAGGCCGTCTACGGCAGCGCCGACTGGACGCTGGCGCCGGCCTGGACGCTGAACACCGGGCTGCGCGTGGCGCGCGAGCAGCGGCAGCTCAAGCAGTCGCAGCTCGTCAAGGAGGCCGGCTTCGGCGCCGACCTCAACCCCGCGGCCTACGGCGGCTTCGCGAATGACGCGAACGGCGTGCTCGGCACCAACACGCCCGATCAGCTGGCGCTGGCCAACCGTCTGGCGGCGCGCTACTTCGGCGCCGCCAGCTATGCCGCGCTCACGGCCGCACAACGCCGGCAGGTGGCCGACGCCAAGGCCATCCGCGCCGGGCGCATCGGCACGCTCTACAGCACCTTCGTGGCGCCCGAGGTCAGCGCCACGCAGACCACCTGGAGCCTGGGCCCGCGCTGGCGCTTCAACGACGACATCACCGTCTACGCCACCGCCGCGCATGGCGAGAAGGCCGGCCTGCCGCGCATCCGCGTGACCGGCGGCGTGCCGGTGGCCGAGGTGGTGCGGCCGGAGAAGAACGACGCCGTCGAGCTGGGCTTCAAGTCCACGCTCTTCAAGGGCACGCTGCTGTTCAACGCGGCTCTCTTCGTCAACCGGCTGAAGGACTACCAGCAGACGGTGTTCTTCCTCGACGAGATCGCCACCAACGACACCGCCAACAACCCCACCGGCAACCCGATCTACGTGTCCGGCCCGGGCAACGTGCCCGAGGTCAAGGCGCAGGGCCTGGAGATCGACGCCGTCTACAGCGGCATTCGCGGCCTGGAGCTGCGCGCCAGCGGCGCCTACAACGACGCGCGCTACGTGCGCTTTCCGACGGCACCGCTGCCGGTGGAGCGGGGCAACGAGAGCCCGGCGTTCTACGACGCCTCGGGCGAGCGGCTGCCGGGTGCGTCGCGCTTCACGCTCAACCTGGGCGCGACGTGGCGGCAGCCGGTGTTCGCCGACAAGACGCTGGTGGCCAGCTGGAACACCAGCTTCGCCAGCGGCACGCGGTCGGACAACAACCTGTCGTCGTACAGCTGGATCCCCAAGAACAGCAGCACCGACGTGACGCTGGGCCTGCAGGGCCCGGCCGCGCGCTGGGACGTGAACGTCTGGGTGAAGAACCTGTTCGACGACGACACCCGCCGCAACCAGACCTGGAACGCCTGGGCGCCGGGCTTTCCGCGCCAGATCGGCGTGAACGTGAGCACAAAGCTGTGAGCGCGAACCCGCCCACTCCGCAGGAGGCAAACCGCATGTCCCCACGAAACTTCCCGGCCCGACGTATCGGCGCCGCCACGCTGGCCCTGGCGGCCGTGCTGGTGCTGGCACCGGCCTCGTCGCAGACGATGGCGCCCAAGCCCGCTGCGGCCGAGTCGTATGCGGCAAGGGCCGAAGCAACGAAGGCCGTGCCCGCCACCTGGGCCTACCAGCCAGTGTCACGCCCCAGGCCGCCGGCGGTGAAGGCCCGCGCCTGGGTGCGCACGCCGGTCGACGCCTTCGTGCTCGCGCGGCTGGAGCAGGCGGGCCTGAAGCCCAGCGCCGAGGCCGACCGCGCCAAGCTGATCCGCCGCCTGACGCTCGACCTGCACGGACTCGTGCCCACGCCCGAGGAGGTGCAGGCCTTCGTGGCCGACCGCTCGCCGCAGGCCTACGAGAAGCTCGTCGACCGGCTGCTGGCCTCGCCGCGCTACGGCGAGCGTTTCGGCCGCCGCTGGCTGGACCTGGCGCGCTATGCCGACACCCAGGGCTTCAGCGACGACGAGTACCGCCCCGGCATGTGGCGCTACCGCGACTACGTGATCCGCTCGTACAACGAGGACAAGCCCTTCGACCGCTTCGTGCGCGAGCAGGTGGCCGGCGACGAGCTGTGGCCGCAGGCCCAGGACGCCATCGTGGCCACCGGCTTCCTGCGCGGCTACCCCGATGCGCCCGACCACCGCGACCTGCTGCAGAAGCGCTACCAGAGCATCACCGAGATGACCGACATCGTCGGCACGGTGTTCCTGGGCCACACGCTGGAGTGCGCGCGCTGCCACACGCACAAGGCCGACAAGGTGACGCAGAAGGAGTACTTCCAGATGCAGGCCTTCTTTGCCAACACCGTGCCCAGCGACAGCCTGGCGGTGCTGCACAAGGGCGCCCGCGAGTTCAAGTTCGAGAAGGACTACGCCGCCTGGGAAGACACCACGAAGGACGTGCGCGCCCGGCTCGACGCCTTCATCGCGCCGCACCGCGAGGCCATCCTCAAGTACGCCAAGGAGCGCTTCTACGAGGACGGCCGCGTTGCGCTCTTCAAGCCGCGCGAGCAGTGGACGCCGCTGGACCGCTGGCTCAACGTGCGCTTCGACGAGTACGTGGTCAAGAACAACAACAACTACAAGTACGAGGTCGGCTTCTACGGTCAGGCCAACGCCTACTTCAACGAGACGCTGGAGCGCGCCGAGTTCGAGCCCGGCGTGCCCAAGGAGACCATCGCCGCCTACAAGGCGCGCCAGCAGAAGTTCAGCGCGCTGCTGCGCGAGCTGCGCGCCTTCAACGACAAGCGGCCGGCGCAGGGCGCCACGGTGCTGTCGGCGCTCACCGAGCTGGGCTTCGCCGATGCGGCGCCCACGCACGTGTACATGGGCGGCAACCACGAGCGCCCGCTCGAGGAGGTGCAGCCCGGCTTCCCGGCGCTGTTCAGCCCCAAGGGCGCCGCGGTGCCCGAGATCAAGCCCACGGGCCATTCGTCGGGCCGCCGCGTGGCGCTGGCCGAGTGGCTGACCCGGCCCGACCACCCGCTGACGGCGCGTGTGTACGTCAACCGCGTCTGGGCCGGCCTCTTCGACCAGGGCATCGTGGCCACGGCCAGCGACTTCGGCCGCGCCGGCCAGCGGCCCACGCATCCTGAGTTGCTGGACCACCTGGCCGCGCGCTTCGTCGAGCAGGGCTGGAGCACCAAGAAGCTGGTGCGCGAGATCGTGCTGTCCAGCGTCTACCGCCAGGCCAGCGGCGAGCGGCCCGAGGTGGCCAAGGCCGACCCGCAGAACCGCCTGCTGGCCCTGTTCCCGCGCAAGCGGCTGGAGAGCGAGCAGGTGCGCGATTCGCTGCTGGCGGCCTCGGGCCTGCTGGTGCACCGCGACGGCGGCCCCGGCGTCTACCCGCCCATCCCCGAGGCAGTGATGAAGCAGAGCACGCGCCGCATCCCCGCCTTCTGGCCCGTGAGCAAGGACGTGAGTGAGCACCACACGCGCAGCGTCTACGTCTACGTGCGGCGCAGCGTGCCCTACCCGCTGTTCGACAACTTCGATGGCGCCAACAACCACAACCCGCACAGCCGCCGCGAGGCCACGACGACGCCGCAGCAGTCGCTGACGCTCTTCAACAACGAGCTGGTGTACGGCTGGTCCAAGGCGCTGGCCGGGCGTGTCATCCGCGAGGCCGGTGCCGACGAGCAGGCGCAGGTGGACCGCCTCTTCCAGCTGCTCTTCGGCCGCGCGCCCAGCCGCGCCGACCGCCAGCTCGCGCAGCGCTTCCTCGACGGCCAGGAGGCCGTGATCCGGGCTCAGGCCACCAGCGGCAAGCTGGCCGTGGCCGTGCCCGTGGGCCTGAGCGCGCTGCCGCCGAAGACCGATGCCACGCGGCTGGCGGCCTTTGTCGATCTGGCGCACACGCTGGCCAATTCCAACGAGTTCATCTACCGCTATTGAGCGCCCCCAGGGCCGGGCCAGCCCGGCCCGCCCCCTGCGGGGGTTCAAGTTGACCGGCAAAGCCGGATCAACTTGAGAGCGGCACCGCACGAGAAAGGATCCCCATGAGCACGCATTCGCATTCCCGCCGCCGCTTCGTGGCCGACGCCGCCCGCGGCCTGGCCGTGGTGGGCGGTGTCATCGGCAGCGGCGGTGTCTACGCCGTCACCACGCCGAGCGCCGCCACCAGCGCCACCGATGCGCCGGACCCGCTGGCGCCCAAAACCACGCACCACCCGGCCAAGGCCAAGGCCGTGATCTGGCTGCACCAGGCCGGCGCCCCGGCCACGCAGGACCTGTTCGACCACAAGCCCGAGCTGCTCCGCCTGCACGGGCAGGACGTGCCGGCCTCGTTCCTGAAGGGCGTGCAGGTCAACACGCAGGGCGGCGCAGGCAAGCTGTTCGCCAGCAAGCGCACGTGGAAGCAGCACGGCCAGAGCGGCCACTGGGCCAGCGACCTGGTGCCGAACATCGCGCGGCACGTCGACGACATCGCCTTCATCCACAACAGCACCACCGTCGGTGCCACGCACGACATCAGCACCATCAAGCTCAACACCGGCGCGCTGCAGCCCGGCCGGCCCACGCTCGGCGCCTGGGTGCAGTACGCGCTGGGCTCGGCCAACACCGACCTGCCGGCCTACATCGTGCTCAGCAATGGCGGGCGCGGGCTGGAGAGCGGCTCGGTGCACTACAGCGCCGGTTTCCTGCCGGCGGTGTACCAGGGCATTCCGCTGCAGCTGGGCGACACGCCCATCCTCTACCTCGACCGGCCCGAGCTGCTGGCCGCGAAGCAGCAGCGCCACGCGCTCGACTTCTTGCGTGCCTTCAACCAGCAGCATGCCGGCCGCTACCCGGGCGACAGCGAGCTGAAGGCCCGCATCGAGGCCTACGAGCTGGCCTACCGCATGCAGAGCACGGTGCCGGCGGTGGTGGACATCACCAAGGAGAGCGCCGCCACGCGCGCCTCGTACGGCCTCGACGAGGAGCCCACCCGCGAG
>JBIJAP010000416.1:0-3448 GCA_044345715.1 Rubrivivax sp. | reverse complement strand
TGCTGGTCCTGTTCGCCATCGTCGGCCTGGTCGGCGTGGCGGGTGGCCTGCGCCTGAAGGCGCTGAACACCGAGTTCATGGAGCACTCGACGCACGAGACGGCCACCCTGGCCGCCGTGCGCCACGCACTGGCGCAGGTGCTGGTGCTCGAGAAGAGCATGGTCATCGACTACGAGGATGGCGTGGCCGTGTTGCGGCATCGCGAGTCGTGGAAATCGCACCTGGCGGCGGCGCGCAAGGCGCTGCAGGGCATGACCGAGGGCGAGGACGACGACGACAACGCCATGGCCCGTGCGGCCACGCAGTACCTGCAGAACTACGAGGAACGCAGCAAGCCGGTGCTCGACAACATCCAGAACGGTGGCTACGACAGCGCCCGCGTGGCCGATCGCATGCTGACCAAGGCGAAGGAATCCTTTGGCCTGGCCTCGACCGAAGTCGATCGCATCGCCAGTGCCGTGGCCGCGGAGGCGGTCGAGACACAGCGCCACTTCGACCGCGCGATGCTGCTGATCCTGGTGGCCTTCTGCGCCACGCTGGTCACCGTGATGGTGGTGGTGGTGCCCCTGACGCTGCTGAACTCGGCCTCCATCACGAGCCCGATCAGTTATGCCGCGCTGGTGGCCTCGGCCATCGCCGAGGGTGACCTGACCAAGCCGATCCGCGTCGAGGGCCGCGACGAGGCGGCCAATCTGCTGGCTTCGCTGTCGCGCATGCAGGACAGCCTTCGCCAGATCGTCGGCCGCGTGCACGGCGCGGCCGAGAGCATCCGTGCCGCCAGTTCCGAGGTGGCCAAGGGCAACGCCGACCTGTCAACGCGCACCGAGCAGACCGCGGGCTCCTTGCAGCACACCGCCAGTTCGATGGCGCAGCTCACCGGCACGGTGCAGAGCACCGCCGGCTCGGCCGAGCAGGCGCGCGCGCTGGCTGTCACGGCGGCCGAGGTGGCCGGCCGCGGCGGCGAGGTTGTGGCCCAGGTCGTGAAGACCATGGACGAGATCAACGGCAGCAGCCGCCGCATCGCCGACATCATCGGCACCATCGACGGCATCGCCTTCCAGACCAACATCCTGGCGCTGAATGCCGCGGTCGAAGCGGCACGGGCCGGCGAGCAGGGCCGCGGCTTCGCCGTGGTGGCCAGCGAGGTGCGGGCGCTGGCGCAGCGCTCGGCCGGCGCCGCGCGCGAGATCAAGGCGCTCATCGGTGCCAGTGTCGACAAGGTCGAGAGCGGTGCGCGCCAGGTCGGTGACGCGGGCGACACCATGAACCGCATCGTTGAGAGCGTGCAGCGTGTGACCGCGATCGTCGGCGAGATCAGCGCCGGCGCCGCCGAACAGAGCGCCGGCATCGGCGAGGTCAACGGCGCCGTGGCCCAGCTCGACCGCATGACGCTGCAGAACGCGGCTCTCGTCGAGCAGAGCACGGCCGCGGCCGAAAGCCTGCAGCACGAGGCCCAGAAGCTCACCGAGACCGTGGCGGCCTTCCGGCTGCCTGCCCTGGCCTGACTCATCTCCAATCCAACAGACTCATGAAGATCAATCACCTCAAGATCGGCCAGCGGCTCGGAACTGCGTTTGGCGCTGTCGTGCTGCTGCTGTTGCTGACGTCTGTGGTGGCCGGCTCGCGGCTGCTGGAGTTGCGCGACAGCGGCGCGGCGCTCAGCCAGTTGGAAGACCAGGCTCGGCAGGTTAACGAGTTGCGGAGCCAGATTGAGCTGAACACCAACCTCGCGCTCGCCCTGGTCGCCAGCGGAGGCACCGCGGATGTGCAGGACTTCATCGAGCCGCGGATGAAGGTCATCAGCCAGCGCATCACCGATCAGTTCCGCGAGCTGAATGAGGCAAAGACGGATGAGGAGTCCAAGGCCCAGCTGGCCAAGGCCCTCGAACTGCGCAAGGTCTATGTGGCTACGCGCGATGAAGTCCTACTGGCCGTGGCGGAAGACCCGATGGCCACCCAGCGCCTGCTGAAGGAACGCATGCTGCCCCAGGCAGAACAGTACCTGGCGGCCGTCGTCGGCGTGGCCAAGCGCGTCGACACGCTCACGGCCGAGGCCTCGGCGGCGCAAGCGAGCAGCACCGCTCGGTCGCTGGTGCTGCTGGGGGTGTTTACCGGGCTTGCCGTTGTGCTGTCGGCGCTGGCCGCGTGGCTGATCACGCGCTCGGTGACGCGCCCGCTGGCGGCCACCGCCGCCGCGGCTGATCGTATGGCCGATGGCGACCTGTCGATGCCGGTGTTGGTGGCAGGCCGCGACGAAGTGGCCGACGTTCAGCAGTCCCTGTCGCGCATGCAGCAGTCCCTGTCGGGCCTGGTGGGCGAGGTGCGGGCCGGCAGCGAGAGCATTGCCACCGCCAGCGCGGAAATCGCCACCGGCAACCACGATCTTTCGACTCGCACCGAGCAGACCGCCAGCAACCTGCAGCAAGCTGCCAGCAGCCTGGAGCAGCTGACGGGCACCGTCGGCCAGACGGCCGACAGCGCGCGCACCGCCAACCAACTGGCCGCCTCGGCCAGCACGGCGGCGCAGCGCGGCGGTGATGTCGTCTCGCAGGTCGTGACGACGATGAACGAGATCCAGGCCTCGAGCCGCCGCATCGCCGACATCATCGGCACCATCGACGGCATCGCCTTCCAGACCAACATCCTGGCGCTGAACGCCGCGGTCGAAGCGGCACGGGCCGGCGAACAGGGCCGCGGCTTCGCCGTCGTGGCCGGCGAGGTGCGCAGCCTGGCGCAGCGCAGCGCCGAAGCCGCGCGCGAGATCAAGAGCCTGATCGGCGCCAGCGTCGAGAAGGTCGACAGCGGCACCCGCCTCGTCGGCGAGGCCGGCGGCGCGATGGAGGAGATCGTCTCCGGCGTGAAGCGCGTCACCGACGTGATCGGCGAGATCAGCGCCGCCACCACCGAGCAGAGCGGTGGCCTGCGCCAGGTGAACGAGGCCGTGGCCCAGCTCGACCAGATGACGCAGCAAAACGCGGCGCTGGTGGAAGAGAGCTCGGCCGCGGCGCAGAGCGCGGCCGAGCAGAGCCGGCGACTCATCGGCACCGTCAGCCGCTTCAAGGTCGATGGCCGGGGTAGCAATGCATCGGCGGCGCTCAGCCCGTTGTCGCCGCAGGCGCCGATGCCTGCACCCGCCAAGGTGGCCAGCCCTTCGCCCAAGGCGCTGGCAGGCCAGGCCGTGAACCGCGTACGCAGCGCCTCCAAGGCTGCACAGGCCAAGCCGGCAGCGCAGGCGGCTGCCGTTGCCGCGCCCCGTGCGGCCAGCCCTCCTGTTCCGCACAAGGCCGCTCCGGCCCCGGCACCGGCCGCCACCTCGGCACCCGGTGACGACTGGGAGACCTTCTGATCCCAACCCCGAGTCAGGCTGCCCGGTTGCGCTCAAGGCGCCTCGGGGGCGGCCGATAACCCCTACAGAACCTCGATACCTGCCCGCGAAGGACACACACAC
>JBIJAP010000415.1:0-3451 GCA_044345715.1 Rubrivivax sp. | reverse complement strand
CGGCTCTGGCCGGTGGCCATCGGGTACGTGCCGAAGTTCAGTTCGTTCACGCCGATCTTGGGCGTGCGCACGGGCTCGTCGGGCAGGATGAGCATGTAGCTGCGGTCGCAGGCCAGCGCCAGCTCGAGCAGGCTGCCGACGAAGCACGAGCCTGGCTCGATCAGCGCAAACAGGCTGCGGCTGGACACATCGAGCCGGCTGAAGGTGCGGCGCAGCAGGCCCAGCGTCTCGCGCACGAACCAGTGGCCCTGGTGCGCGGCCAGCAGCGCGTCGAGGGTCTGCACCGCGGCGGCATCGCCTTCGGTCTTGATCACCCAGGTGCCGATTTCGGGCTCGTTGGTGCGCATCTCGAGGATGGCGTCCTCGAGCTCGCGCGCCATCGCCAGCGGGTACCAGGCGGCGCCGGCGGCTTCGATCTGTGCCAGCGTGGCGGGCTGCGTGCCGACCGGGGCCTTGACGGTGAAGCTGGCGGTGCGTTTGCTGCGGTCGATGGCCACCGTCACGTTCGGGTAGCGCAGCGCGTCGGCTTCGATCGTGCGCTGCAGCGGCGCCAGCGCCACGCCGCGCGCATCGGCCGGGCGGTCGGACAGCGCGGCGAGCTCCAGCGCGCGTTCCTGCACCTTGGCGGCAAAGGCGGCGGGCTTGGCGATGTCGTCCACCAGGCGCCAGTCCTTGGCCTTCTGGCCGCGGATGCCTTCGTTGGTGGTGCAGAAGATGTCGGCCAGGTCGTGGCGGACCTTGCGCTTGTCGGTCACGCGGGTCAGGCCGCCGGTGCCGGGCAGCACGCCCAGCAGCGGCACCTCGGGCAGGCTGACGGCGCTGCTGCGGTCGTCGACGAGGATGATCTCGTCGCAGGCCAGTGCCAGTTCATAGCCGCCACCGGCGCAGGCGCCGTTGACGGCGGCCAAGAACTTCAGGCCGCTGTGCGCGCTGCTGTCCTCGACGCCGTTGCGCGTTTCGTTGGTGAACTTGCAGAAGTTCACCTTCCAGGCGTGGCTGCTCACGCCCAGCATGAAGATGTTGGCGCCCGAGCAGAACACCTTGTCGCGGGCGCTCGTCAGCACCACGGTGCGCACCTCGGGGTGCTCGAAGCGGATGCGGTTGAGCGCGTCGTTCAGCTCGATGTCCACGCCGAGGTCGTAGCTGTTGAGCTTGAGCTTGTAGCCGGGGCGCAGGCCGCCGTCCTCGGCAAAGTCGGCCAGCAGCGTGGCCACCGGGCCCTCGAACTTCAGCTTCCAGTGGCGGTACTGCGCGGGGGTGGTCTGGTAGTCGACGCGGTCGGCGGTGCTCATGGGGTTCTCCTGGCGCTCAGGCAACAGATTGCAGGTCGGGGGGATCTCGATAACATGCATAATAGTGCGCGTCTTGTGACCATGTCAAGCACTTTAATGCATTTTCAGGCGTCAGTTCGGCGACAAGCTCAGCGCCTCGCGCACCTGGCTGCGCAACAGCCGGAAGCTGGCCGCCAGGTCTTGCGCGCTGGTATCGAGCTGCAGCTCGGCCTTCGAGTAGAAGGCGGCGCGGCCGGCCAGGATGCCCTTCAAGTCGTCCATCGCCTCGCGGCTGGCGGCCATCGGGCGCAGGTCGCCCTGGGCGACGACGCGCTTCATGTGGTCTTCGGGCGAAGCCTTCAGCCAGACCGTCGTGCAGTGCGCCAGCAGCAGGTTGAAGGTGGCGGGGTCGCTGACGATGCCGCCGGGCGTAGCGATGACGGCCTCGGGGTAGATCTGGATCGCCTCTTCGAGTGCGCGGCGTTCGTAGCGGCGGTAGGCGTTCTGGCCGTACAGGCCCTGGATCTCGCTGACGCTGCAGCCGGCGAACTTCTCGATCTCGCGGCTCAGTTCGACGAACGGGTAGCCCAGGTCTTCGGCCAGCATCGCGCCCAGCGTGCTCTTGCCGGCGCCGCGCAGGCCCACCAGCGCCACGCGCGGGCTGCGCGCCGCGCCGGCCGAGCCCGCGCTGCCGCAGCCATTGGCGCCACCCGTGCCCAGCAGCTGGCCGACGGCCACGCGAACGCGGTGCAGCGTGGCCTCGTCGCGGTGCTCGAGCAGCTCGCGCAGCAGCAGCCATTCGGGGCTGGAGGTGGTGACGTCGCCCAGCAGCTCGGCCAGGCTGCACTGCAGCGCCTGCGCCACCTGCAGCAGCACCAGGATGCTGGCGTTGCCGATGCCGTACTCGAGGTTGGCCAGGTGGCGCTCACTCACGTCGGCGGCCAGCGCCGTGGCCTTGCGCGTCATGCCGCGGCGAGCCCGCAGCGCGCGCACGCGCTCGCCCAGGGCGACGAGGAAGGGGTTCTTCGCCTCGCCCTCGTCATCGGCGGGAGTCGGTGCTAACCCGGGAGGATGCAATATAGTGCTTGACATGTCGAGGTGTCGACCGTAAGGTGCTGGCACGCACAATAGTGCATCAACCCGCCGGCCGCAAGCTGGGCGACTTGAGCGCCGTCATGACACCCGACACTTTCCGCCAGCAGATTGCCGCGCTCACGCTGCGCATCGCCGGCCGCCCGCTCGATGACACGCTCGACGCCTGGCTGAATGCCGAGTGCGGCCCGGACAGCGTGGTGCACCGCGAGCTGAGTGCGTCCTGTCGGGCCGGCGTGGTCGACATGACCGACATCGCCGGCCCGCGCCATGTGCACCCCGAGGGCGAGGTCGACCTCGTCATGTCCATCGAAGGCGAGGCCCGTTTCGACGGCTGCCCGGCCGGCTGGCTGGTGATGCCGCCCGGCAGTGCGCACCGCCCCACGGTGAGCCAGGGCCGCGCGCTGGTGCTGTACCTGTTGCCCAACGGCAAGATCGATTTCACGAAGGATTCCGCATGAGCGAGCTGCTGCCCAACTTCGTCGCGGGCCGCTGGGTGCCCGGCACCGGCGCCGGCACCGCGCTGTTCGACCCTGTCACCGGCGATGAGCTGGCGCGCGTGGACGCCACCGGCCTGGACCTGCCCGGCGCCTTCGCCTCTGCGCGCGACATCGGCGGCGCTGCGCTGCGCGCCCTGAGCTACGGCCAGCGCGCCGAACTGCTGGCGCGCATCGGCGCCTTGCTGCAAGCCAACCGCGACGCCTACTACGCCATCTCGTTGGCCAACAGCGGCACGGTGAAGAACGACACCGCGGTGGACGTCGACGGCGCGATCTACACGCTCGGCCAGTACGCGAAATGGGGCACTGAACTGGGCAAGAGCGCCGGCGAGCGCCGCTTCCTGCTCGACGGCGAGGCCGTCAAGCTGAGCAAGGAGCCCGTCTTCCAGAGCCAGCACGTGCAGGTGCCCACGCCGGGCGTGGCCCTCTTCATCAACGCCTTCAACTTTCCGGCCTGGGGGCTGTGGGAGAAGGCGGCGCCGGCGCTGTTGAGCGGCGTGCCGGTGATCGTGAAGCCGGCCACCGCCACGGCCTGGCTGACGCAGCGCATGGTGCAGGACGTGGTCGACGCCGGCATCTTGCCGCCGG
>JBIJAP010000413.1:0-3462 GCA_044345715.1 Rubrivivax sp. | reverse complement strand
CTCCAGAAGACCTGGATCCTGCGCAAGCTGCTCTACAACATGGACGAGATCGAGGCGATGGAGTTCGTGCTCGACAAGATGAAACAGAGCAAGAACAACCTCGACTTCTTCGACATGATGAGGCGCGGCGGGTAAGCCCGTTTCCGGTCTAGAATTCGCGGTTTTCCGCTCGCGGCTCGCGCAGCTCGATTTCGCAAACCACGGAAAGTGCGCCCACCCTGAGGTTCGGCGTGGCTCCCGGCAAACAAGGCTCGATCATGAAAGACGGCATCCACCCGAACTACCGCCAGGTCTGCTTCCAGGACCTCTCCAACGGCTTCACCTTCGTCACGCGCTCGTGCGCGCCCACGAAAGAGATGATCAAGCTCGACGATGGCCGTGAACTGCCGCTGATCAAGCTCGAGACGACGAGCGAGACGCATCCGTTCTACACGGGCACGCAGAAGAGCATCGACAACCTCGGCGGCCGCGTCGAGAAGTTCCGCAACAAGTTCGCCCGCGTCGGACTCAAGAAGTGAGGCTGGCGCCGGCCCGGCGCCCCTCCGTGAAGGCAGCTTCGGCTGCCTTTTTCTTTGGCCCTCGCTTCTTTGCCATCATCAGCCCGTGAGCCGCACGCTGCCGCCGTCAGGACCCAATTCGGTACCGCCGACCCTGCCGCCGCCCCTGCCGCCGATCACGCCTGCCGTGGTCACGCAGCGCGGCGCGCGCCGCTTGCCACGGCTGCCGCTTCTGCTGCTGTGCGCCGCCTACCTGCTGCCCGGCCTCTTCGGGCGCGACCCGTGGCGCAACGCCGACGTGGCGGCCTTCGGCGTGATGGCCGCCATGGCCGAGGGCCGCACGCCCTGGCTCGCCCCCTTGCTGGGCGGCGTGCCGCTCGACGGAGCGCTGCTGCCGCATTGGCTGGGCGCCCTCTTCATCATGCTCGGCCAGGGCTGGCTCGATGCCTCGCTGGCCGCCCGCCTGCCCTTCGCGCTGCTGCTGGCGCTGACGCTCGCCCTCACCTGGTACAGCACACTGCTGCTGGCCCGCACCGAGGCCGCGCAGCCCGTGGCTTTTGCCTTTGGCGGCGAGGCCGATCCGGTGGCCTATGCCCGGGCCATGGCCGACGGCGGACTGCTGGCCCTGATGGCCACGCTGGGCCTGCTGCAACTGGGCCACGAGACCACGCCGGAGCTCGCGCAGCTGGCCGCAGCCTCGCTGGCGCTCTACGGCATTGCCGCGGCGCCCTACCGCTTGTGGCGCGCCCGGCTGGCGATACTCGCTGCCCTGCCGCTGCTGGCCGCCAGCGGCGCGCCGGCCATGGCCGTCGCCGTGGGCGTGGGCGGGGCGCTGGTGTGCCTGCGCAGCCGCCTGCCCGAGGTGCGCCGCTTCGCGCCCTGGCTGGTGGCGGCGCTGGTGCTGAGCGCCGCGCTGGCCAGCGCTCTGGGCTGGTGGCGCTGGCGCGTCAGCAGCGAGGTGCTGGCCGACGTGCCCGGCCTCGCGCGCCAGTGGCTGTGGTTTCTGTGGCCGGCCTGGCCGCTGGCGCTGTGGACACTGTGGCGCTGGCGTCGCCAGCTGCTGTACCGCCATGTCTCGGTGCCGCTAGTCTTTGTGCTGGCGGCGCTGGGCGCCAACGTCACGATGGGGGGCTCCGACCGCGCCCTGCTGCTGGGCCTGCCGGCGCTGGCGGTGATGGCGGCGTTTGCGCTGCCCACGCTCAAGCGCAGTGCCACCGCGGCCATCGACTGGTTCTCGATGTTCTTCTTCACCGCCGCGGCACTGACGATCTGGGTCGTCTACATGGCGATGCAGACCGGCGTGCCCGCCAAGACGGCCGCCAACGTGGCGCGGCAGGTGCCCGGCTTCGACTCGCCCTTCTCGGCGCTGGCGCTGGCCGTGGCCGTGGCCGGCACCCTGGCCTGGGTGGCGGTGGTGCGCTGGCGCACCGGCCGCCACCAGGAGGCACTCTGGAAGAGCCTGGTGCTGCCTGCCGGCGGCGTGGCCCTGTGCTGGCTGCTGCTGATGACGCTGTGGCTGCCGGCGCTCGACCACGCCCGTAGCGCGCGCCCGCTGGTGCTGCGCCTCGCGCCACACGTGCCGGCCGACACGCCCTGCATCGCGGCACCGGGCCTGGCGCCGGCCACCGTGGCGGCGCTGGAGCACTTCGGACGCTGGCGCGTGGACGCCACGCCGGGCGCCCTGCAGGGCCCCTGCCCCTTGTTGCTGCGCGTGGCCCGCGACCGCGTGCTGCCGCCCGTGCCCGAGGGCTGGAACGTCGTCGCGGTAGTGCCGCGGCCGACAGCCCGCGACGAACTCACGCAGCTGCTTCAGCGCGCGCGCTGATCGGCGGCGTCGGCGCGCGCACGCGCAGCGCCGGCAGCAGCAGCCGAAAGCTTGAGCCCTTGCCCAGCTCGCTTTGGATGTCGATCTCGCCTCCGTGGCGTTGCACGACATGCTTGACGATCGACAGCCCGAGGCCTGTGCCGCCGGTGTCGCGCGAGCGGCTGCCGTCGACGCGGTAGAAGCGTTCGGTCAGGCGGGGCAGGTGCTCGCGGGCGATGCCCAGCCCGGTGTCGCTGACCTCGATCACGCCGCGGCCATCGTCGAGCCGCGCCCAGCCAAGCTCGATGCGCCCGCCTTCGGGCGTGTAGCGCACCGCGTTGGCAAGCAGGTTGCCGACGGCGCTGAGCAGTTCGCCTTCGACGCCGGCGAGCTCGATGTCGTCGGTACTGCGCAACACCACCGTGTGGCGGCCGGCCGAAAGGGCCATCGCATCGGCCAAGGCACGCTGCAACAGAGGTGTCAGCATCAACCAGCGATCAGCGCCCGGGCGCGGGCTGCCCTCGAGCTGCGCGAGCATCAGCAGGTCGCCCACCAGGGCCTGCATGCGGCCGGTCTGCTGCCCCATCAGCAGCAGCACGCGTTGGCGCTCGGGCTCGGTCAGCGGCAACTGCGCCAGCGTCTCGACAAAGCCCGACAGCACCGTCAGCGGCGTGCGGATCTCGTGCGACACGTTGGCGACGAAGTCGCGGCGCATGGCCTCGGCACGCTCGCGTTCGGTGATGTCCTGCGAAAGCAGCAGCTTCATGCCTTCGCCGTAGGGGCGCACCAGCAGGGACAGCGTGGCGCGCCCCAGCGGCCCGGGCACGGTGACGGGTTCGTCGAAGTCGCCCGACTGCAGGAAGGCCACGAAGAGCGGGGAACGCACGAGATTGGTCACGCGCTGCAGCCGGTCGCGCACGGGATCGAGCCCGAAGTGCTGTGCCGCGACGGCGTTGCACCACTCGATCTGGTCGCTGTCGTCGAGCAGCATCACGCCATTGGGCGACGCCTCGATGGCGGCCAGGAACTGCGCCAGTCGCTCGCGCTCCTGTGCGATGGACTGCTCCTTCTGCCGCAGGGCCCGTTCGATGCGGTAGGCCAGCTCGCCCCAGAAGCCCTGGTCGCGCGGCGCCTGGGCGTGCTGTGGGCCACGCAGCCAAT
>JBIJAP010000412.1:0-3474 GCA_044345715.1 Rubrivivax sp. | reverse complement strand
GCTGCGCCTGGTGTTCGGCTCCTCGGGCAACTTCGTCGCGCAGATCCTGCAGGGCGCGCCCTTCCACCTGTTCGTGTCGGCCGACGAGGACACGGTGTTCCGCGTGGCCGACGCCGGCCGCACGGAGGCCGGCAAAGACGGCCGCGGCCGCATCTACGCCTTCGGCCGGCTCGCGCTGCTGGCGCCGAAGAACTCGCCGCTGCGCGTGGACCCCGAGCTGCGCGATCTGGGCGCGGCGCTGCGCGACGGCCGCGTGAGCAAGTTCGCCATCGCCAGCCCCGAGCACGCGCCCTACGGCATGCGGGCCCGCGAGGCCTTGCAGCACGCCGGCTTGTGGGATCTGGCACGGCCGCGCATGGTGATCGGCGAGAACGTGTCGCAGGCGGTGCAGTTCGCGCTGTCGGGATCGGCGCAGGGCGGCCTGGTGGCGCATTCGCTGACGCTCATGCCCGCGGTGGCGGCCGCCGGCAGCGCGGCGCTGGTGCCGGCGCAGTTTCATGCGCCGCTGGCGCAGCGCGTGGTGCTGCTTAAGGGTGCGCCACCGGCAGCTCGCGCCTTCCACGACTTCATCGTCGCCCCGGCGGCGCATGCCGTGTGGCTGCGCCACGGCTACACGCCGCCGGGCGGCTGAGAGCGCAGTGAAGCCCCGCGCCGCATGATCGACTGGCAAGCCCTCGTCCTGAGTCTGGAGCTGGCCGCGGTGACGCTGCTGGTGCTGCTGCCGTTGGGCCTGCTGCTCGGCCGCTGGCTGGCCTACACCACCTGGCGCGGCAAGGCCTGGATCGAGGCGCTGGTGGTGCTGCCGCTGGTGCTGCCGCCCACGGTGCTGGGCTACTACTTGCTGGTGGCCTTTGGCGGCGCCTCGCCCTTGGGCCGCCTGTTCAACGAGCTCGGCCTGCCGCTCACCTTCAGCTTTGGCGGGCTGGTGCTGGCCTCGGTCATCTTCAACATCCCGTTCATGGTGCAGCCGGTGCAGCGCGCCTTCGAGGCCATCCCGCGCGATCTGGCCGAGGCCGCCGCCGTCAGCGGCCTGGGCGCGTGGCAGACGCTGCGCCGCGTCGAGCTGCCGCTGGCCTGGCCCGGCATCCTCTCGGCAATGGTGCTGGCCTTCGTGCACACGCTGGGCGAGTTCGGCGTGGTGCTGATGATGGGCGGCAGCATCCCGGGCGAGACCAAGACCATCGCCATCGCCATCTACGACCGCGTGCAGGCGTTTGATCTGGCCGGCGCCGACCGCATGGCGCTGGTGCTGCTGCTGCTGTCGCTGCTGGCGGTGGCGGCCTCGTTTTTTGCCACCGCGCGGCTGGCCGGGGGCGCGCGCCGATGAGCTCACCGATGAACGCCAACGACGCCGGCCTGGTGCTCGAGGTTCAGCAGCAGCACCCGATGCCGCTGCACGGCCGCATCGAGGCCGCCGCGGGCGAGCTGCTGGCGCTGGTGGGGCCTTCGGGTGCCGGCAAGACCTCGATGCTGCGCGTGGCCGCCGGCCTGATGAAGCCGCAGCAGGGCCTGGTGCAGGTGGCCGGCCAGACCTGGTGCGACACCACACGCGGCCTGTGGCGGCCGCCGCAGCAGCGCCACGTCGGGCTTGTCTTCCAGCACTACGCGCTGATGCCGCACCTCAGCGCCCTGGGCAACGTGGCGATGTCGCTGTTGCAGCGGCCCGAGCCCGAGCGCCGCCGCGAAGCCGCGCGCTGGCTGGCCCACGTGGGCCTGACGGACGAATTGATGCACCGTCGGCCGGCGCAGCTGTCGGGTGGCCAGCAGCAGCGCGTGGCCGTGGCGCGCGCGCTGGCCCGCGAGCCGCGCCTGCTGCTGCTCGACGAGCCGTTTTCGGCCGTGGACATGATGAACCGCCAGGGCCTGTATCTGCTGATCGCCGATCTGCGGCGCGAGCTCTCGGTGCCGATGGTGCTGGTCACGCACGACCTGAACGAAGCGCGGCTGCTGGCCGACCGCCTGGTCGTGATGGACGCCGGGCAGGTGCTGCAGAGCGGCACCCCGGAGCTGGTGCACCGCGCGCCACGCACCGCGCGCGTGGCCGATCTCGTGGGCATCGCCAACCGCTGGCAGGGCTGGTGGGAGGGGGGTGACGGCAGCGAGGCCGGCTGGGGCTGGCTGCGCTGGGGCGAGGGCGCAGCCGCGCAGCGCCTGCGCGTGCGCGACAAGGGCCGCATGTCGCGCCACCGTGCGGTGACCTTTGTGATTCCGGGCGATGCCATCAGCCTGGCTGATACACACGCGGCAGGCGAGCGCGGGCACTTTGCGGCGCGCGTAGATGCGGTTCGCCACCAGGGCGAGATCACGATGGCCACGCTGACGCTGGCCGTGGCCGGCGGCCAGCCGCTGGTGCTGACGCTCGCAGGCCGCGAGCGGCGCAGCCTGGAGCCCGGGCAGGCGCTGGCGGTGGCCTTCGACCTGGCGCAGGTGCACTTGATGCCGCTGCGCGCCTGAGGGCCGCAGGCCACCCTGCGCGCGTTCAGCCCGCGGCCTGCGGCGGCGCTCCCTGGATCAGCCGCTCGCGCAGCAGCCGGTGCTGCACCTTGCCGGTGGCGGTGCGCGGCAGCGCCTCGGGTGTGATCAAGCGCCACGCGCGCGGGCGCTTGAAGCCGGCCAGCCTGTCGCGGCACAGCGCATCGAGCTGGTCCTGCAGGTCGGCCGGCGCACCGGCGCGCGGCACCACAGCAGCCAGCACCGTCTCGCCCCACTTCGTGTCGGGCATGCCCACCACGGCCACGTCCTGTACCGCCGGGTGCTGCGCCAGCACGGCCTCCACCTCCGACGGGTAGATGTTCTCGCCGCCGCTGATGATCATGTGGCTCTTGCGGTCGACGAGGTGGATGAAGCCGTCGGCGTCGCGCCGCGCCAGATCGCCCACCGAGCACCAGGCGCCCTGGAAGCTCTCGGCCGTCTTCTCCGGGTTGCGCCAGTAGCCGTCGAAGACCCAGGGCGTGCGCGAGAAGAGTTCACCCACCTCGCCGTCGGGCACCTCGGTGCCGTCGGCGCCCAGCAGCTTGATGGCGCCGCTGCCAGCCCATTCGCGGCCCACGGAACCGAGCTTGGCCAGCTGCTCGTCCGGCCGAAGCACGGTGACCCAGCCCGCCTCGGTGGAGCCGTAGAGCTCGAACAGCCGGCCATTGGGAAACAGCTGCATCACGCCCAGCTTGGTCTCGCGCCGCGCAGGGGCCGATGAGATGAGCAGCTTGCCGACACGGCTGAGGTCGAACAGCGCCTTCGTGGCCGCGGGCAGCTCCAGCATCATCACGTAGTGCGTGGGCACGAGGGACGTGAAGCTGATGCGCTCGCGGCTGAGCGTGGCCAGCAGCGCCTCGGGGTCGAAGCTGGCGCGGTCGTCGACCACGGTCTGCGCGCCCAGCATCGCGAAGGTCACGCCGAAGTACAGCGATTTGGCGTGGCACAGCGGCATCACCAGCAAGCCTGTGTCGTCGCGCGTGATGCCGAACTCCAGCGCCG
>JBIJAP010000411.1:0-3476 GCA_044345715.1 Rubrivivax sp. | reverse complement strand
CCAACAGCGCGCCATGGCGCTCATACAGGCCATCCAGCCGTAGTCAGAAAACCAAACCTGAAATCCATCGCAAGTGCTTGATGGATAAAGGAGATCTGGGCCGGCGGCGGTGGAACTTCAGTCTAGGGCCACGCACGCTGTGCGGGGCGACGCAGCACGTCGGCCGGCTCTCAGGCCTTGCGGGACGCCAGGCGCTTGATCCCCGCCCCGGCGGCTGCCAGTACCACGCCCACGATGGCGCCGACGGCGATGTCGACGGCCACGCCGAGCGTCCAGTGCGGCGCCTGGAAGTGCACGAGGTGGGTGAAGATGCCGCCGGCCACCGCCAGCATGGCCACCATGCCGATCGGCCCCAGCGCGCCCAGGATGCGTGGTGCGGCCCACACGATGCGCCGGCCCATCGCCTGGCGGGCGGCATCAGGTGCGCGGACCAGCGCCAGGCCGATGTCGTCCAGGCGCACGAGCGCGGCGATGAGCCCGTAGATGCCGACGGTCATCACCACGCTCATGGCGGTGAGCACGACGAGCTTCTGCTCGAAGGGCGCCTGCGCGGCCACGGTGAGCGAGATGACCAGGATCTCCAGGCTCAGCACGATGTCGGTGACGATGGCGCCGCGGATGCGTTGCTCGTCGGTGAGCGGCGCCTCAGACGGGCCGCTGCCCCAGCCCAGGCGCTCCAGCACCGCCTTGCCGCCTTCGAAGGCGAGGTACAGGCCGCCGGCGACCAGGGCCAGTTGGATGCCCAGCGGAAACAGTGCGTCGACCGCCAGCACGAGCGCGATCAACCAGATCTTGTTCAGGGCGCTGGCCCGGAAGATGCGCCAGATGGCCGGCAGCTCCTGCGCTGGCGAGACGCCGGTCATCTTGGACGCGCCGACGGCCAGGTCGTCGGCCGCGATGCCTGCCGTCTTGGCAGCGGCGCGGCCGGTCATCAGGGCCACGTCGTCGGCAGCGGCAGCGAGCTTCAGGCCCTGGGCGGCCACGTCGTCGGCTGCGGCAGCAGCGAGCTTGGCGACGTTGCGAAAGACGGCGAAGAAGGCGGAACTGGGCATGGTGGTGTCAATGATGCCCGTTCTTGCCGTCTCTTCAGTCCAGCGCCCGTTCCACGATGGGCCCGGCGTCTTCCACGTTCACGTGGTGGCTGTACCGGAAGCCGGCGTCCTCGAGCAGTTCGAGCAGCAGCCGCGCCGGCTCGGCCACGTTGCCAATGGCGGCCTCGGCCGCGGGCGGCAGGAACGAGGTGTAGACCATCTGCTGGGGCAGCAGCGGCGCCAGGTGGCTGCGCCACGCGGGGCCGTGCGTGGCCAGCGCGGCGGCGGGGTCGCCGCGGTAGAAGTGGCGGCCCAGGCCCAGCCAGAAGGGGCTGTGGCCGGCGGCGTCGCGCGGGCCGGGCAGTTCGGCCACCAGCACAGGCGCGTAGCGCGCGCGATCGGTGGCGATGCAGTCCAGCGCGTCGGCCAGCAGCGCGCGCAGCGCCGCCGCCTGCTCGGCCACGCCCAGGCCCGTGCCCTGGTGATCACGCGCCCAGGCGATGTCGGCCAGCTCGCTGGCCCCCGTGTGGTCGTGCCCCAACTGCAGAGTGCGCTGGCGGTGGAACAGGCCCAGCTCACGCGCCGCGTGCACGACGCAGCCGACGTGGAAGCTCACGCGGGGCAGCTCCAGCCCGATGGCCGGCACCAGGCGCAGCGCCGCCCGCGGCGTGCCGTCGGCCGCGGCCACGACACGCCAGCGTTCGCCGGGTGCGGCCGCTGCGGCCGGGCGGCCGAGCCAGGTGCTGATCAAGGAGAAGTCGGCCGTCTCGGCGTCGCGCCGCTGCTGCATCGATGCGCTGGTGTTCATGCGGTCGCTCCAGCCGGCGCGAAGGCGGCGCTGCGTACCGAGTCGCCAGGGGCCAGGCGCAGGTGCGCGGCGGCCTCGGCGCGCAGCGGTGGCGCGCCACCGGCGGCGGTGCCCGGCACCAGCAGGGCGGTGAAGTCGGCGCGCCGCGTGCTGGCCACCAGTTGCCAGTCGGCGCCCGCGTCGGCGGCGGCCGTTTCGCGCCAGGGCCCGCGGCGCGAGGTGGCCACCGTCTTGAGCGTGGCCACGCGGGCATCGACCGTCGGCCCGCCGTCGAAGATGTCGACATAGGTCTCGGTGTCGAAGCCTTCGTCGAGCAGGATGGAAAACGGCAGCTCCGCCACCGGGTGCATCTGGCCGATGGCCCATTGCGCCTCGTCGGGCAGCAGCGGCACGTAGATGGGGCTTTGCGGCATCAGCTCGGCGATGAAGGCCTTGCTGCGGCCGCCGGTGAGGCGCTCGATCTGCGGGTAGTCCATGTCGAAGAAGCGGCGGCCCACGGCGTCCCAGAAGGGGCAGCGGCCGGCCTCGTCGGCCAGGCCCGGGCTCTCGGCGGCGATGCGGTCTGAAAAACGCTCGGGGAACTCGGCTATGAAGAGCAGCCGCGCGCGGCTGAGCAACTGCGGCGCGGCGCTGTCGGCGTAGGCCGGGTCGATCCAGAAGCTGGTGAGCAGCGTGTGGCCGGTGAGGTCGTGGCAGAGGTGCAGCGTGTGGATGCGGTTGCCGGCGTTGAGCGCCGCGCTGTGGTGCACCACCATCTCGTTGCGGTAGCAGTAAAAGCGGTCGGCAAAGCCAGCGCTGGCCGCAATGCCGCTGGTGCCCACCACGCGCTGGCCGGGCGGGCGCTGCAGGTCTTCGACGACGAAGAGGTGGATCTCCTCGCCGCTGGCGTCGTCGGCCGAGGCAAAGGCCGCGGCCGAACGTTCCAGCCGTTCCGCCAGGCGCGCGCGGTCGGCGGGCAGTGTGGTGATGCCGATCACGCTGTCGGCGGCGGCGCGTTCGAAGGCGTCGATGTCGGCCGGGCCGGCGGCGCGGAAGAGAAATCTCGTCGGGTTCATGGCAGGGGCTCCTGCGGGGAAACGTCCGCCAGGGTGGCGGGTGAAGGGGCTTCGTGCGGTCCGTGTGACATGGCCTCCCAGGCCACGGCGCGCGGGCTGCGCTCATCGCGCGGGGTGCGGCCAAACCGCGCGCGGTAGGCGTTGCTGAAGTGAGAGCCGTTGGCAAAGCCGCAGGCCAGGCCGATCTGCAGGATGGACTGGCTGGTCTGCTGCAACAGGCGCCGCGCGCGGGCCAGGCGCAGCTCGGCGTAGTAGCGGCTGGGCAGCTCGTCGAGGTGCTGCTTGAACAGGCGCTCCAGTTGCCGGCGCGACACGCCCACGAGCTGCGCGATGTCTTCGGTGGCCAGCGGCTCGCCCAAGTTGGCCTCCATAAGCGCCACGGCCTCGGCCAGCTTGGCGTTGGTCAGCGCGCCCGCACCGCCCACGCGGCCGGCCACGGGTGCACGCTGGCGCTCGCCGGCCGGGCGCAGGCGCTCCAGGCCCAGCTGCGCCAGCAGGCCCTGCAGCACGCGTTCGCCATGGCGCTGTGCCAGCCAGGCGAGCATCAGGTCGAGGCTGGCCGTGCCGGTGGTGCACGACAGG
>JBIJAP010000410.1:0-3478 GCA_044345715.1 Rubrivivax sp. | reverse complement strand
AGCCCAGCCGCGAGCGCGACAAGCCGAAGGGCGACGAGACCGGCAACAGCACCACGTCCCGAATCGGCCCCGTGCCCGTGACCAAGGCATCGACGCGCTCGGCCTCGACATCACGCTTCAGCCGTGACGCGGCCGCACTGAGGGCGGCCGGCGTCAGCGGCTCGCCCGGTTTCAGCGCAGCAGGCCGCGCGATGGGAACACGCAGGCCTTGTGCATCGGTCGCTTCCACCCGAACCGAACCGACGACGGGCACCGACTGCGTTGCGGCCAACGTGGCGGCCACACGATGTTCACGGTGGGCCGCATAGGCGCTGGGCTCCACGGCCAGAGCCTGCAAGCGTGGCGCCTGTGCCCGCGCTGCGGCAACGCCGGCGGCAATGCTGCGCCGCGCCTGGGCAAAATCCAGCGCGTCCTGCCCTGCCAGATCCGGCACGATGAGCACGTCCTGAGGCCGCAGCTCGCGCAGCGATTGCTGGACGTTCTGCTCGGTCAGGATGTTGATCATCTGCTGCGCCATGCCCAAGGCAGTCGTGATGGAGTCCGGCCCCCCGAGCGGCGTGCCCAGGTTGACCGCGATCACGATGTCGGCGCCCAGATCTCGCGCCAGTTTCACGGGCAGGTTGCTGACCAAGCCCCCATCGCCGAGGATGCGGCCATCCAAAGTGACCGGCGTGAACACCCCGGGCACCGACATCGACGCACGCATGGCGGCAAACAGCGGCACGCCCGTCGGTACAACCATTTCGCCGGTGAGCATGTCGGTGGCCACGCCGCGATAAGTCAACGGCAGCTCCTCGACCTTGACGAATGCCGACGTGGGCGCCATCTGCCGCAGCAGCCGCTCCACTTCCGTACTCGTGAAAGCACTGCTCGGCAGCGCCAGCCCGTCACGCGTGACGCCGAAGTCCAGCCGCGACGACACGAGCGTGTCGTCCTGGCGGCGGCGGAGGCTGAGCTCGCCTCGCGGAGGGCGGTCTTGAAGCACGACAGCCCAGTCGGTGGCCAACACGAGCTTCTCCAGTTCGGCCACGTCGGCACCGCTCGCATACGCGCCCCCGACGATGGCGCCGAAGCTCGCGCCGACCACGATGTCGATGGGCACGCGCAGTTCTTCCAGCACCTGCAGCACACCGATGTGGGCGAGGCCACGAGCCCCGCCGCCCGAGAGCACCAGGCCGACCTTCGGCCTGACTGGTTGTGCGCTGGGTACGCTGGGGTGCGCCTGGGTTGGCATGGCGCCCGCGGCCGCCAGACCGGGGCCGCTGGCCAGGCAGAGCGCCGTCACCGCCGCGGCCGCCGCAGCCGATGGCATGCACCAGCGCCGCAGCGCCTGCCACCCCCTGACAAGGAAACGAAACACTGTGAACGGCGGCACCCAAACATCGTAAGCGATTGCGGACGACACGCTGCTGGGCCCAGGGCGGTACGCGCGTTGGACCCCGCCCGGGGCCGACCGCGCCCTCAGGGCAACGTGAACGTCAAGGTCTCGGCGGCGGCGCAAGCCGGGTTGATGGCCTTCCCCGCCATGAAGGCCTGCGCCAACCCGGTTGCGCATTCGCTCGAGGTCTGCACCGAGTGCGATCGGGCCGGGAAGCGCACCCAGGTGCTGCCAGACAGTGTCTTGGCCACCTCCTGCGCCCACACCGGCGGCGTGGACGGGTCCAGGTCTCCAGACAGGATGAGCGTCGGCACGTTGCTGACCACGGGTGCAAAGCTCTTTGCCGGCAGGTCCTTGCGATACGGCCAAGCACCGCAATGCGCCACCAGGGACTCCAACTGGCCCTGCGCGACCGGCTGCAGCGCCGGTCTCACCTGGGCCACGGCAGCCTTCAGTGCGTCCGCGGTGAACATGGCGTTATCGGCGCACACGATGGACAAATACTGCCCTGCGACCGGACCAACCAAGTCATCGAAGGCCAGACGAGCCAAGAACAAGATCTGCTCCTGCGTGTCATTGTTCAACCCGTTGACCGGCACCTCGCCCGACACAAAGTTTTCTAGCAGCGCGACAGCGCCAGGAAAACTTTCCGGCAAGAACTGCGCGACGGTGAACAAGACGCCTGCTGCCACGGCAGGGGACAACTGGCCACCCGGTCCGAGCGTCCAAGGCACCACGGTGCTGTTCAGCTGCCCGAACAAGGCCGACAGGCGGGCGTCGAGGCCCGGGTAAGCGGCTGCGCAGGCCGGTTGCGCGGCACATGCCGCCGACAGGGCGATAAGCGAGTCGTCGAAGCCCTTGGCCCCTGACTTGAAGGGCGGCACTGACTGCGCCACCACCGAATCCAGCACCATGCGGTCCACCGTGCCGGGATGATCGCGCAGCACGGCCAGGGCCCACATCGTTCCGTAAGACACGCCATTGAGCACGACCTTGTCGTAGCCGAGCAGCGCCCGCAGGTCGTTGACGTCGGCAGCCAGGTCGTCGGTGGTGAAGGCCTGAGGCTGCACGCCCTTGGCCAGCCAACCCTCGGCGCAGCCCTTGACCGTGGCCACCGTGCTCGTGAGCGCCGCCTTGAAGTCGCGGAACATCGCGGCACCCCAAGGCACTTCGTTGCAGGCCAACGCCGGCTTGGTCAACAACGCCCCCCGCTGCTCGATCAGCACCTCGTCACGCGGCAGCTTCGCTCCACCGACAAAGCCCGGGCTGGAGCCGAGCTTCACCTCGCTGACGGTGTCGCCCCAGTCCTCCCCAGGCCCACCGTTCAGATAGATCACCGGCGCCAGGCTGGAGCCCGCCGACTTGAACACGATGAACGGCACGCTGACCGTTGCCCCGGCCGGGGCGCGCCGATCCTGCGCTACCACCATCACGCCACAGCGCACGGAGTTGCCGAGGGTCTGGCTCGGATCGAGCTTGTACGGGCAGCTCGACTCGTCGAGCCGCGGCACGACGCTGGTGGTGGACGACTCTCCGCCGCCGCAAGCGGCGAGGCTGAGAACCAGTGCGCCGACAGCGGCAGCGCGGATGGACATGGAAACGTGCATGAGGACTCCTGAAGACGGGAAAGTTCGCCTGTGCCCTGCAGGACCCACGAAGCGAGACCGGGCGCACTGTCGACCTTGCCCGCGCCCATGACAACCGAGTCCCGAAAGGTACGAGCCCACGGGCTGCGCGGTGTCATGCCACGCGCCTTTCGCGCCCGATCCAACCGTTGCGCCGACGGCAGGCCGCAGTGGCTGCGTGGGCAAGAACGGCGGCGGCGATGGCGGCGGGTACACGCGCCGCGAGCGCCTGCATGGCCTGCCAGGTGCCCCCAAAGCGACTTCGTTGCGCCAGCCCGCCCAGCGCCGTCAGCCCGTTCCATTCCGCTTCAGGGCCTGATTGGCAACCCGGCGACACTGTCGCCATGCTCGAACTCAGTGTCCCGTCGCCGACCCAATCCACCGAACTTAAGCGAAGCACGCTAGAATTGACCGCGTAAGTTATTGAATTAATTGAAGTTTTCGCTTGACGGAGTGACCGGGATGGAAAAGCAAA
>JBIJAP010000409.1:0-3480 GCA_044345715.1 Rubrivivax sp. | reverse complement strand
AGGCATGCCCTTCGTCGTCGACGTTGAGGCTGCCGCGGCGATCGGGCAGCGTGCCGTCGTCGAGCACGGTCACGCCCTTGGCGGCCACGCGCTGGCCGATGCGGCCGCTGAAGGTGCTGCTGCCCTTGCGGTTGAAGTCGCCCTCCAGGCCGTGGCCCACGGCCTCGTGCAGCAGCACGCCGGGCCAGCCGGGGCCGAGCACGACGGTCATCTCGCCGGCCGGCGCGGGGCGGCTTTCGAGGTTGGTGAGCGCGGCGCCCACGGCGTGGTCGACATACTGCGCGATCACGGCGTCCGAGAAGTAGCCCAGGCCGAAGCGGCCGCCGCCGCCGCCGCTGCCGACCTCGCGGCGCAACTCGCCGCCGATGGTCTGCTCGGCAATGACGGTGACGTTCAGCCGCACCAGCGGGCGCACGTCGGCGGCGCGCGTGCCGTCAGCGCGCGCCACCAGCACCACGTCGTACTCGGCGCCGACGCTGGCCATCACCTGCACCACGCGCGGGTCTTTGGCGCGGGCGAGCTTTTCCACTTTCTCGAGCAGCGCCACCTTCTGCGTGCTGTCGAGCGTGCCGATGGGATCGGTGGGCGCGTACAGCAGGCGGCTCTTCGCCACCTTCGGGGCGCGCGCCAGCTTGATGCGGCGGTTCTGGCCCGCGGCGGCGATGGTGCGCACGGTGCGCGCGGCGTCCATCAGGGCTTCGGTCGAGAGGTCATCGCTGTAGGCAAACGCCGTCTTCTCGCCGGCCACGGCGCGCACGCCCACGCCCTGGTCGATGCTGAAGGAGCCGCTCTTGACGATGCCTTCCTCGAGGCTCCAGCCCTCATGGCGCGTGGTCTGGAAATACAGGTCGGCGTCGTCGACGCGGTGCTCGCCGATGAGCGCCAGCGCCTGCGACAGCGTGGCCTCGGTCAGGCCGAAGGGCTCGAGCATCAGCTGCTGCGCCGTGGCCAGGCGTTCGAGGGTGGGTTCGCGGGAGATCATGGTCGGCGCCTTTCAGTGGCAGAACCCGTGGCAAAGCCTGGGCTGAAGATCATTCTAGGAGCGGGCCTTCGGCCTTCTTGTTGGCCTTGGCACCCGCCGCCGCCTCGCGTCGCGCGGCCCAGATCGTGGCCGCGGTGATCAGCGCGCCACCCGCCAGCGTGGTGCTGGTGGGCACGTCGGCAAACAGCGCAAAGCCCAGCAGCGCCGCCCACAGCAGCTCGAGAAACTTCAGCGACTGCGTGGCCGAGATGTCGGCGCCACTGAAGCTGCGCGTCAGGCAGTAGTGGCCGCCGCTGCCCAGGGCGCCGCACAGCAGGAAGCCAGCCCACTGCCAGGCCGTGGGCCACTGCCAGTTCAGCAGCGCCAGCGGCAGGCTGAACAGCGTGACGGTGAGCGCCTGCCAGAACACGATAGCGCCGGTGGATTCACTGCGCGTGAGCACCTTGGTGATCAGGAACGAGGCCGCGAATACCGGCGCCGAGGCCAGCATCAGCAGGTGCGCCGCGCCGCTGCCGCGCCCGCCAGCTGTGGTCCCGGATGAAGCCAGCAGCGCCGGCCCCAGCACCACCAGCACGCCGACGAAGCCAATGCCGGTGGCCGCCCAGCGCTCCCAGCGCATCGGCTCCTTCAGGAACCACCAGGCACCGAGCATGATGAAGATCGGCGTCGTAAAGCCGATGGCCGTGGTGTCGGCCAGCGGAATGTGCGGCAGCGCCGCAAACCACAGCATCAAGCCCACCGTGTGCACCGCGCCGCGCCAGAACTGGCCCGCCGGGCTTTGCGGGCGGTACGCCCCGAAGCCGTGGCGCAGCAGCCAGGGCAGCAGCACGGCGAAGCCGAAGAAGTAGCGCAGGAACTGCGTCAGGAACGGGTCGAGCTGCTGCGCCAGCAGGCGCATCAACGCGTTGAGCACGGTGAACACCAGGCCGGCCGCCGCCGCCCATAGCAGCGCGCGCACCGCAGCCGGTTGTGCGCGCACGTGCTGCGTCAGGCGGGCGACCATCGGGTGTCAATGGTCGACAGGATTGTCGGCGTCATCGGCCACCGAGCGCCGCCGCAGCGCTTCGGCATACAGCCGCTTGCGCGGCAGCCGGGTGATGGTGGCGGCCAGCGCGGCGGCCTGCTTCAGCGGCAGCTCGGCCAGCAGCGCATCGAGCACGTGCAAGGCCTCGGCGGGCAGCGCATCGGCTGCCACCACGGCCGCGGCGCGAGCGTGCAGCACGAGCACGAACTCGCCGCGCTCGCCGTGCGGCTGCGCGGCCAGCCGCGCCGGCCAGGCGGCTGCCGGCTGTGTGGCGATGCTCTCGAACTGCTTGGTCAGCTCGCGCGCCACCGTTACCGGCCGCTCGGGCGCGGTAGCAGCCAGCGCGGCCACAAGCGCGCCGATGCGGTGCGGCGCCTCGAACAGCAGTTGGGTGCGCGGGTCGGCCAGCGCGGTGGCCAGCGCCGCCTCGCGCTCGGCGCCCTTGGCGGGCAGGAAGCCGACGAAGACGAAGCCCTGGCCGGCCTCGTCACCGGCCACGCAAAGCGCGGCCAGCGCGCTGCTGGCGCCGGGCAGTGGCACCACCGGGTGCCCGGCGGCCACGGCCGCTGCCACCACGCGCGCGCCGGGGTCGCTGACGGCCGGCGTGCCGGCGTCGCTGATGAGGGCCACGCGCTCGCCGGCGGCCAGCCGCGCCAGCACCAGCTGGCTCGCCTGCGCCTCGTTGTGGGCGTGCAGCGCGATCAGCGCCAGCCCCGGCCGTTGCAGCCCGTAGGCCTGCAGCAGCGCACCGCCCACGCGCGTGTCTTCGCAGGCCACGGCGTCGACCAGCGACAGCAGGTGCAGCGCGCGCAGCGAGATGTCGGCCAGGTTGCCGATGGGCGTGGCCACGACGTAGAGTGCGCCGCGCTCGTAGCGTTGGGCGCCGGCCAGCGAGGCGGCCGCGGCGTGCAGCAAGGGGGGGTCGGTGGCAGGCAAGACAGAAGCCGCAAGACGCGGCGATGAAGGCGAGGAGCGGGCGCTTGCGCACCTGCAGCGCCAGGGCCTCGTGCTGGTGCAGCGGCATTATCGAGTGGCCCGCGGGCCGGGGGCGCGCGCCGGTGAAGTCGACCTCGTCATGCGCGATCGCGACGGCACGCTGGTGTTCGTGGAGGTGCGCTCGCGTGCCGGCACGGCGCAGGGCGGCGCCGCGGCCAGCGTGGGCGCGGCCAAGCAGCGCAGCCTGGTGTTTGCCGCCCGGCACTACCTGGCG
Source organism: Rubrivivax sp. (assembly GCA_044345715.1). Classification (GTDB taxonomy): domain Bacteria; phylum Pseudomonadota; class Gammaproteobacteria; order Burkholderiales; family Burkholderiaceae_C; genus Rubrivivax. The sequence continues at coordinate 264 of JBIJAP010000409.1, read as the reverse complement.
CGGCTGGCCACGCCGCCGCCGTGCCGATTCGACGTGGTGGCCATCGACGGCGAGCGGCTGCAGTGGCTGCGCGCCGCCTTCGACGCCGGCTGACCGAGGCGCGCCGCAGGGGCCGGCGCTGCCCGGGCCCTGGCCTATGATCCCCGCATGCTTGAACAGCGCATCCAGCAGCACATTTTCGACAGCGCTGATCTGCAGGACCGATCGGCCGACACCCTGGCCCGCCCCGTGGCCGAGGCGGCGGCGGCCTTGCTCGCGGCGCTC
>JBIJAP010000408.1:0-3484 GCA_044345715.1 Rubrivivax sp. | reverse complement strand
CATGCGGGCCTCCTGAAGGTGATGGCGCGGGAGCACGGGGAGTGCAAGTGCACCAAGGGTGGCGAACTGTGCGCCGTGGGCGAGGGCCGCGTCAAGGCCCACGTCGCGCGACATCCACACGGCACACAACGCCAGGCCCGCTGCCTGATGGCGCCACACGCACGTCGTGCGGCTGCGCTGCGCTACGCTGCGCGCCCGATGAACGCACCGCGCCTCACCCTGCCCGATGGCATCAGCCTCGTGCACGCCGACGACACGCTGCTGATCGTGGACAAGCCCGCCGGCATGCTGTCGGTGCCGGGCCGTGGCGAGGGTGTGACAGACAACCTCACGACCCGCGTCATGCGCGCCTGGCCCGACGCGCTGGTGGTGCACCGGCTCGACCAGGCGACATCGGGCCTGATGCTGTTCGCACGCGGCATCGAGATGCAGCGCGCTCTGTCACTGGCCTTCGAGAAGCGGCGCATGCACAAGCGCTACGAGGCCATCGTGGCTGGCGTACCCGAAGCCGCTGCGGGCGAAGTCGACATGCCGATGCGGCTGGACTGGCCCAACCGCCCCCGCCAGGTGACCGACGTGTTCGCCGGCAAGCCCGCGCTGACGCGCTGGCGCGCGCTGGGTCGTGTGTCGCGCGATGACGGCTTGGCCACGCGCCTGGCCTTGTTCCCGGTCACCGGCCGTTCGCACCAGTTGCGCGTGCACATGGCCTTCATCGGCCACCCGATCCTGGGCGACGACCTGTACGCCCCGCTGCCACCTCGCGCGCCGCGCCTGCTCCTGCACGCGGCCGAGCTGGGCTTCGAGCACCCTGTGCAGGGCCGCGAGTGCGGGTTCGAGAGTCAAGTGCCGTTCTAGTGCGAAGCCTGCGCTGGACGCGATGCGCCGGTGCCTCGTTGCACGGTCGCAGGGCGCGCGTGCGGAGTGGCCGAGGCCGTCGTTGCCGCGATGCAACGCCAGCCCTTGCGGACCCCGGCGAATCCCCGCCTGGAACCTAGACTCCGGGTTCGCCCGTAGCCCAATCGAAGGATTGACCATGAAGAAAACCTGGATTGCCACCACGCTCGCGCTTGCTTTCGTCGGCGCCGCCAATGCCCAAGTGAGCTTGTATGGCCTGATCGACGCCAGCTACGGCAAGAGCCTGAACAGCGACGTCTACGTCGCCAAGTCGAAGGCCGACTTCCACAGTGGCGGCGACAACGGCTCGAGCGAAGGCAACTCGACCACCCGGGTCGGCATCAAGGGAGCGATCGACGTCGGCACGGGCTTCAAGGCCAACTTTCGCTTCGAGACCGGAGGCATCGACAGCGACGGCCAGGTCAACGGTGGCGACGCCTTCTTCGACCGCCAGGCCTGGGTCGGCATCTCGGGCGGGTTCGGCGAAGTGCGCATCGGCCGCCAGGACTCGGTGCCGTTCCAGACCATGATCGACTTCGACTTCAACGGCGCTTCCAATGGCGTGTCGGCCGGCGCCTACTCCCGCGTCGGCGTGTGGAACCGCGGCCGCCAGTCGCGATCGCTGCAGTACATCACGCCCGTGCAGGGCGGCGTGTCGGCTCAGCTGGGCTTCCAGCCCAAGGGCGACTACATTGCGCGCCTCCAGCCCGCGACGACCAAGGACGTGTACTCGGTGGGCCTGAAGTACGCCGCTCGCGACCTGCTGATCGGCGCGTCGTTCCAGACCAAGGACAACAACGACGTCACCGGTTTCACCTCGTTCGCCGGCAGCTACGACTTCAAGGTGGTCAAGGTCATGCTCGGCTACACCGACGGCGGCGAGGCGGACAACGGCGGCATCGGCAAGGGTCCGACCTTCGGCATCGTCGTCCCGGTGGCGGGCTGGACCCTCGGCTTGCACTACGCGCAGAACGACGACAGCGCCTTGAAGATCCGCTCGTCCGAGGTCTTCGTGAACAAGGAGGTGTTCAAGAACACCTTCGTGTACCTCGAAGCCGGCAACTGGAAGACCTCTAAGGACATGGCCGTGGTCAAGAAGTCGGGCAAGGGCTACGCCGGCGGCGTGATCTTCGTCTTCTGACGCCGGCACGCGGTGCCGGCGGCTGTCTCGAGCGCCAGAGCGCCCGGAGCAAAGCTTGCGGCGCCGTCAAGTACGGGGGCCTGACAGGAGGGCATCGAACCCCGCCAGGCCCGCGCTCAGGCTGTACTTGGCAACCGCCTGGATGTTGTCTTCGCCCAGGCGCCTGCCCTGACCCGACTCCTCGAGCAGGGCCAGCATGGCGTCGCGGAGAGCGCCGACGTCCGAGAAGGCCACCAGCCGAGCGCCTCGCCCCTCGCGCAACACCTCCTGCACCGGCGGCGTGCGGCTCGCCACGATGGGCGCTCCACAGGCCATGGCCTCCAGCAATGACCAGCTCAGGACAAAGGGGTAGGTCAGGTAGGCGTGCGCGGCCGACACTTGCAGCACCCTCAGATAGTCTCCATAGGGCAGTCTTCCAAGGAAGTGCGTCCGGTTGGGGTCCAGGGTCACCTCCGACAGCAACTGCTCCCGCCAGCTCTTGGACGTCGTCGGTCCTCGGCCGTAGCTCACGCCGTCGCCACCCACGATGAGCGCGTGGCAGCGGGAATGCACCTTCTGCACTGCCTCCAGGGCCCGCATGAAGACATGGAACCCGCGATAGGGCTCCAGATTGCGGGACACGTAGGTGATGACGGGGTCCCCGGCGCGCAGGACATGGCCACCGGGTGACTTGACCCATGCCCCCGGGTCAGGACCCAAGCGGTCCAGGTCCAGGCCCTCGTGCTGGACCGAGATCTTCGGCAGGAAGATCTCGGGGTGCTGACGGCGTTGCCACTCCGTCGGGCTGACCGCCGCATCGCACTGGGTCAGGTTCAGGGTATGCAGCGCGTTCCAGTTGCAGACTCGAGCCCGGTCGTCGAAGCTTGCCGGGAACTCTGGGTCAAAGCCCAGATCGCCGCCCGTGGGCCGGTAGTACCACTCGCAGTAGTGGACCAGACGCGCCTGGGGGAACACTTCCTTCGCATACAGCGTCTCCCCCCAACCGGGGTGGGCGAGGATGACGTCGGGCGAAAAGCCGGTGGCCCGCATGGCGAGCATGGCACGCGCGGCGGCCTGGCCCTGCAAGGTGGCCCGCTCCATCTGCTTCAGGTAGGGGTGCTGCGTGGGGTTGACCTGGCGGGCGAGCGTGTACCGGGTGAGCGCCTCGAAACCCGGCAGCCCGGGAGCGAAGTCTCGTCCCAGGGCCCGGACGTCCCATCCGGGCCTCGTCGACCAAACCTTGACCAGATGACCGAACTGGCCCGGGAAGTTCTGATGAATGACCAAGAGCCTCATCGCAGCACCGTCCCCTATCGACTTTGGCAGCCCGCCCGCGCCACCCGCATTCTGGCGCGCGTCGGCGGAGTCGCTGCGTGCAGCGGGGTCACGACGCCCCTTGAAGTTCGAACGCCCCATGAGCTGGCACGCCCTGCTCGGCCGGCACGGCCCGCAGAGCCGGGCCGGACACCC
>JBIJAP010000407.1:0-3518 GCA_044345715.1 Rubrivivax sp. | reverse complement strand
CCGCTCAAGCTCACTCACAACCTCTGCAGTACAGGACAACGCCACCGCCACTCGCGCCATGAGACCACCTTCGGCCACACAAGGCTGACATCATACAATATCGCTGTTTTTTGCAATTAAACACTAGGCTGCTTGCCGAAGAGCTGCAGCGAGGCCGCACGCAGGCCCACCAGCTCGCCGCGCAGCGGCACGACGTTGAGGTAGGCCTCGAGGATCTGCGACTTGCTCCAGCGCGACTCCAGCCGCTGCGCCGCGCGCAGCTGCGACCACTTCTCGCCGACGTCGCGGCCACCGGCCGGCCGAGCCAGCGCGGGGTCGAGCAGCGCGGCCAGCTGCATCGTCAGCGTGCTGGCGCCACGCGCGCGGTCGTCGAAGGCCGCGGCCCAGGCGCCGGCGGCCAGCGCGGGCCAGTCGACACCGCCGTGCTGCCAGAAGCGGCGGTCTTCGCCGAGCACGAGTGCGTGGCGCAGCGCCGGCGAGACATCGGCCAGCGCCACCCACTCTGCGCGGCGCACGCGCTCGTCCAGGCGCACACGCTGCAACACGGCGCCGTGGCGGTCGAGCAGCGGCACGTCGGACGGGCGATGCGCCGCGCGGTGGGCCTCGAACGAGGGCTGCGCCACCGCCGCGCCGGCGGCCGTGGCTGCGAGCCACAGGACAGCCGCCGCCGCGCGCCGCCTCAAGGCTGCACCTCGATGGCCGCCAGCGGCAGCTCGGCGAAGTTCTCGGGCGCGTACATCGCCTCCACGCGCGAAGGCGGCAGGCCGAAGCGGCCGGCGCTGTTCAGGCGCAGCGTGTAGCTCACGCGGTGGCGGCCGCGCGGCAGCGCGTCGAAGTAGGCCTTGTACGCATCGGCCGCGCGTTCCGCGTACACCGGCTGCGCCGTGTCGCTGCGGCTCGGGCTGCCGCTGGCGATGGCGGAGTCGCGGCCGAGGCCGCTGCCCAACAAGGTGGCACCCGCGGGCACCGGATCGGCCAGCGCCACCCAGCCCTGGTCCTGCGGAGACTCAATCTCCAGCGTCACGCGCATCACGTCGCCCCGGCTCCACACGCCGGGCCGCTGCTGCTGCACGGCCTCGACCTGCCGCGTCAGCCGGTAGCCGGCCGCAAGCGGTGCCTTCAGCGGCACCGCGGCCCAGGTCTGCAGCGTCATCCAGGGGCGGCCCGTGCCTTCGTGGCGGGCTTGAAGAACGGCTGCACTGCCCCCCGTCGGGCCAGCCAGGCGCAGGCTGCCACCACCCGGATTGCCGCTCCATTCAAGCGTTTGCTCGGCCGCGCCCAGGCTCAGCACGCTGCGGCCGCCCACGGGCCCGGACTCCATGCGCGCCACGAAGCGCTGCAACGCCAGCACGCCCCACAGGTTGGCCGTCGTCGTGGCCCAGGCGCCGCGCTGGCGGCGCGCCAGCGTGCCGCTCATCAGCAGCGGCAGCTCGTCGCGCCAGGTGGCCTCGTCGGCAGCCAGCAGCACCAGGCGCGCGGCGTTGGCGTCGGGGCCTTCCATCAGCCACCACCAGCGGTCGTTCTCTTCGGTGGCAAAGCGCAGCGTCGTGCCGCCGGCCAGCAACCGGCTGCGCAACAGGCGCTGCAGCTCGTCGATGCGCGCGGCGCGCTGCGGCAGCGTGGCGGTGCGGCGGTGCAGGCTCCAGGCATCGAGCAGGGCCGAGGTGGGCCAGACCGCGGGCGTCCAGGCCAGGCTGCCCATCTGCCGCGGCTCGGCGCGGCCGTGGCGGGCCAGGGCCTCGAGCGCGGCGAGCTTGCGCACGTCGAGATCGCTGCCCTGGCGGCGCGGGCCGTTGCGCTCGAGCCGGCCTTCGACGAAGGCCGCCAGGCCGGCCAGCAGCCGCTCGCGCAGCGCCTCGGGCCAGGCATAGCCGGCCTCGTGCGCGGCGCTAACCAGGTAGGCCGTCAGCTTGTCGTCGCCCTGCGCCGCGCCGCCGGCCTGCGGCGGGAAGTAATGCGCCAGGCCGTCGGCATCAAGGTAGCCCGGCATCTCGGCCGCGATGCGATCGAAGGCAGCACGGTCGCCCAGCGCCAGCGCGCGCGAGGTTTGCTGCTCCAGGCAGTTGAAGGGGTAGCGGCGGAACCAGTCGTGCAGCTCGGGCAGCACGACCGCCAGGCTAGGCGCCAGCGTGGCCTGCAGCCGCCAGCTGCCCGGCAATGCTTCGGCCGGCGCGGCCTGCGGCAGCGCCAGCGGCGCATCGAGTTGCCGCAGCGTGGCCTGCCACACACGCGCCGGCACGGGGCTCAGCACGGTCTGCACCAGGGCCACGCGGTCGCGCGCGGTGCCGCCGGTTTCTTCAGCCGTGCCCTGCCAGGCCAGCCGCGTGGCGCCCTCGGGCACCTGCACCGGCCAGCGCAGCTCTTGCGCTGCGCCCGGGGCCAGCTGCAGCGTCTGCGGCGGCAGCGCCGGCACGGCGACCGGGCCTTGTTCGCCCTCGGCCTGCAGCTGCATCGCCACCTTCAGCGCCATCGGCCGTGCGGTGGTGTTGCGCACGGTGAAGCCGGCCTCGAAACGGTCGCCCGCGCGCGCCAGCGGCGCCAGGCCGGGTAGCAGCTGCAGGTCTTGCGACACCGCCACGGTGGCCTCGCCGCTGCCGAAGAAGCCGTCGCCGGCATCGGCGATGGCCACGAGGCGAAAGCGCGTCAGCGAGTCGTTCAGCGGCACATCAATGCGCGCCTCGCCGTTGGCGTCGAGCTGCACGCGGCCACGCCACAGCAGCAGCGTGTCGAAGAGCTCGCGCGTCGGGTTGGCGCCGCCGCCGCCACCCGGCGGCACGGCCTTGCGGCCGTAGTGGCGGCGGCCGACGATCTCGCCCTGCGCGGTGGCCGTGGCCACGCCCCAGGCGCGCGGCACCAGCAGGCCTTCGAGCAGCGCCCAGCTGCGGTTGGGCGCCAGCGCCAGCAGCCCTTCGTCGACGGCCGCGAAGGCCACTTCGGCGCCCGCCACCGGCCGGCCCTGGCGGCTGACACGCACCGACACCGGCACCGTCTCGCGCACCTGGTAGCTGGGCTTGGGCACGCTCACCACCACGTCGAGCCGCTGCGCTCGCCGGCCGACTCGCAGCTCGGTGGCGCCCATGCGGAAGCTGGGCTTGGCCAGGTCGACGGTGGCGGTGGGCGCGCGCCAATCGTCGCCCTCGTGGCGGAAGGCCTGCCACCAGCTGCCGGGCTCGCGCCAGCCCCAGGTGAAGAAGCTCCACCACGGCGCCTCCCGCAGCCGGCCGCGCAGCAACAGCGCGCTGACGACGATGTTGGGTGACCAGCCGGCGGCGTCGTCCGGCACCTTGACGGTGATCGTGGGATCGCTGGCGTTCACCGTGACGAGCCGCGCCTCGATGACGCCCTCGCGTTCCACCGTCACCAGCGCGGTGGCGCTGGCAAACGGCGTGCGCAGCTGCAGCTTCACGCTCTGGCCGGGCTCGACCTCGCGCGACTCGGGCAGCAGGTCGATGCGGTCGTCGTCGTCCTGCTCGAACCAGGTCGAGTCGCCGCGCGAGACCCAGGCGCGGGCGGCCGCG
>JBIJAP010000406.1:0-3521 GCA_044345715.1 Rubrivivax sp. | reverse complement strand
CAGCGCTTTATCCCCGGTCGATCCCGGCCTCGTCCGGCTCATCACGTCAAGCCACATCCGTCTGCGGTGTACAAGGGGTGAGGCTTAAGTTCGGTGGATTGGTCGCCGACCCCACCCAACCCCCCGTGGGACGTGATCATCATCGGCGCCGGCGCCGCCGGCCTGTTCTGCGCCGGCATCGCGGGCCAGCGCGGCCTGCGGGTGCTGCTGCTCGACCACAGCGAGAAGGTGGCCGAGAAGATCCGCATCTCCGGCGGCGGCCGCGCCAACTTCACCAACCGCGAGCTCGATGCGCAGGCGCCGCACAAGCACTTCCTCGGCGCCAACCCGCAGTTTTGCCGCTCGGCGCTGTCGCGCTACACGCCGGCCGACTTCGTGGCGCTGGTCGCGCGCCACGGCATCGCTTTCCACGAAAAGCACAAGGGCCAGCTGTTCTGCGACCGCTCGGCCGAAGACCTGATCGAGATGCTGCTGCGCGAGGCCGGTGCCGGTGGCGTGCAGCGACGGCAGCCTTGCCGTGTGGCGGCCGTGCGCCAGGGCGCCGATGCGATCTACACCGTCGACACCGACGGCGGCAGCGAGAGGAGCCGCGCGCTCGTCATTGCCACCGGCGGGCTCTCGATACCGAAGATCGGCGCCACCGACTTCGGCCACCGCGTGGCACGGCAGTTCGGCCTGCGCCTGGTGGACACACGCCCCGGCCTCGTGCCGCTGACCTTCAACGGCGAGGGCTGGGCGCCCTACACCGGCCTGGCGGGGCTGGCCTTGCCGGTGGGCATCAGCACTGGTGCCGGGGCCACGCGCGGCGCTTTCGTCGAAGACCTGCTGTTCACGCACCGCGGTCTCTCAGGCCCGGCGGTGCTGCAGATCTCGAGCTACTGGCAGGCGGGCACGCCGATCACGCTCGATCTGGTGCCGGGCGCCGACATGCAGGCGGCGCTGACGCAGGCCAAGAGCGCGTCGCGCCGGCTCGTGGCCAACGAACTGGCCACGCTGATGCCCAGCCGGTTGGCCACCGCCTGGGCGCAACTCGACGCCGAGTGGCAGCGCCCGGTAGCCGAGGTGTCCAACAAGGCGCTGGCGCGGCTGGCCGAGCGGCTGACGCGCTGGCAGCTGGTGCCCGAAGGCACCGAGGGCTACCGCAAGGCCGAGGTCACGCTGGGGGGTGTCGACACGCGCGATCTGTCGTCGCGCACGATGGAGTCGAAGCAGCCGGGCCTGTACTTCATCGGCGAGGTCGTCGACGTCACCGGCTGGCTCGGTGGCTACAACTTCCAGTGGGCCTGGGCCAGCGCGCACGCCTGCGCGACGGCGCTGCCGTTGTAGGTAGGAGGATGGCCCTGGGCTTCGACAAGCTCAGCCCGAACGGAGGTGCCCTCACCCGTTCGCCCTGAGCCTGTCGAAGGGCCTGGTGGAGTGCAGGCAGGGCTTCGACAAGCTCGGCCCGAACGGCGCATCGACGGGGCTCCCGCAGGTCTCAGGCCACCTCGACCGACAAGCTCTGCACACCCACGCGGCAGCTGCCAACTTCCACATTCACCCGGCCGGCGCCGGCCACCAGCAGCGTGACGAAGCGCTCGTGTCCGTTGCCGCGCGACCAGGGCGAGAACACCGAGGTGCCGTACAGGCCGCGCCCCCAGCCCTGCAGGTGGCCAAGCTCCACCACCGCCTCGGTGGGCGCCAGCAGCGTGGCGCCGCCTTCGGCGCGCGCCGTCAGCCGCAGCGGCTCGACGTGCGGCAAGCCTAGCGCCGAGGCCGCGCCGCAGCTGCCCAGGTAGCCATGGTTGGCCACGCGCAGCTCGATGCGCGTGTGGCTCTCGAGCCGCTCGTGCGACACCACCTGCACGCTCAGGCGCGGCACCAGGGCCGCCACGCGCAGGAAGGCGGCCGACTGCTGCTGGCACGTCATCTCCAGCCGCTCCAGCGGCGGGTTCCAGATGCCCACGCGCGGGTCGAAGCCGCCCACCTCCACCTCGCCGAGCTGCGGGTGCTGCAGCTTGCGCCAGGCTTGGAAGATGCGGCCGGCGTTGTGCTCGCGGTCAAACGCCGCCAGTGCGCGCAGGTCGGCCCGTGTGAGCTTGCTGTAGTGGTCGACGAAGGGCTTCTTGCGCTCGATGCCGAGCTGCTTGAACAGGTCCCACAGCTCCACCACGTAGGCCAGCGCGCCGCGCTGCTGGTAGGCGTAGTTGGAGAGGCTGCCGTGCACCGGCTTGTCGGGCTCGTACAAAAACTCATGGAAGCCGCTCACCGTCGCGTAGCCGGTGTGCTCGGTCATCCAGGCCTCGACCTGCTGGAACACGGCCAGGTCGTCCTGGTTCATCTTCGCGTCGGGCTTGTCGGCCATGGGCCGGATGAGCACGCCGCCGAAGGTGTGCAGGTTCAGCCACACCATGATGTTGGGGTGCTGCGTGGCGAAGTCCATCACCGCGCGCACCTCGGGCGCACTGCCGGGGTAGTGGCCGGCACCGGCCTGCTGCGGCTCGGGCGCCCAGGCGTACGAGAAGTTGCGGTTGAAGTCGTACTGGTTGTCGCCCAGGAAGCCGGCGTCGGGCACGCTGCGGCCGTCGAAGTTGGCGATGCGGCCTTCGGGGTAGAGGCGGTAGAAAGGGCCTACGTCGTCGGGCATGCGCGACACCATCACCGGCGGCACCAGCGCTTGGCCGTCGTCGCCGCGCAGCTCGGCCAGGTCGCCGTCGGGGTCGAGCTGGCGCATGTAGCCGGCCTGGCCGTCGCCGTCCAGGTCGTCGGCCACCCAGCGCGCGTGGCCTTGCGCCATGCGCTCGTCCACGGGGCTCGATCGTACGTAGCGGCCGCGCTTGAGCACCTCGTCGGCGCCGTCGGGCGAGATGCGCGGCACGATGTAGAACAGCGTCTCGCGCAGCGTCTGCACCATCGCCGCCGGCAGCGGCTGGCCCCCGGCCGTGGTGGCGCCGCCGTGCAGCGCGATCACGTCTTCGGCAATGGCCAGGGCCACGCTGGTGCCGCAGACCTCGCTGGCGTGCATGTTGCCGTCCACCCAAACGGCGGGGCGCGCGCGGCCGGGCTCGCCGGGGTTGTGGCCGATGGTCAGCAGCGGGATATCGCGGCCGGCGGCGCTGCGGCCGAGCGAGCCCAGGTGCACAAGGCCCGGGTGCTGGGCGGCCCAGGCTTGCAGTTGCGCGGCGAGCTGCTCGTTGTCGATGTACTGGTGGCGGAACACGGCGGTGGCGGGTGGTCGAGGGAGCGGTGATCTTGCCGCATCCCGGACCCGCCCACCCTGGGAGCTAGCCCTGAGTCGCCACCTCAATCCCGGGCCTGCATCACCATGCCTTGGGACGCCCCCGGCCGCGTCACCCGCCACAGCAGCCAGCACACCACCGCCAGGTTCACCAGGTTCCAGGCCACGCCGTTGACGAAGGCGGCCTCGTACGAGCCGGTGAGGTCGAACACCTTACCCGATAGCCAGCCGCCCAGCGCCATGCCGAAGAGCGTGCTCATCAGCACCCAGCCCACGCGCTCGCCGGCCTCGGCGGGCGGAAAGT
>JBIJAP010000404.1:0-3525 GCA_044345715.1 Rubrivivax sp. | reverse complement strand
AAGGTCTGGGACGCCTTGCCCGCCGACGCCCGCACCGCCGTGCACGACATGCAGGTGCAGGGCGACGACGCCGATGCCGCCGCCTGCCTGCACTTTTCGGCCTGGACGCAGGGCGTGGCCGAGCTGGCCTGGATCGTCGACGCCGCTGAGCTCGAGCAGGCCCTGCGTGCGGCCGCCGGCTTTGCGCCGCACATCGAGCGCGTCGCCGCGCCCGTGCCCGCCGCGCTGACGGTGCTGGCCGAAGGCAAGGACTCCGCCACCCGCCGCGCGCTCGGCGTGCAGTTCACGCGCCACGGCTACGGCCAGCGCGGCATCGCAGCGCGGCTGGTGGCTGAACTTCCGCATGCCCAGATGGCGCGGCAGTGGTTCCGCAGCCCCGACGTGCTGGCCCTGCTGCCGCTGGACCGCCCCGAGCCGGGCCGCAGCTACGGATTGGTGTGGTCGGTGCCCGACGAGCGCGCCGATGCGCTGATGGCCTTGCCCGACGCTGGCTTCGAAGCCGAGCTCATGGCCGCCAGCGGCAGTGCGGCCGGGGCCCTGCGCCTGGCCAGCCCGCGCCAGCAGTGGCCGCTGGCCCTGGCCGAGGCCAGCGCGGTGCACGGTCCGGGCTGGGTGCTGGTGGGCGATGCCGCGCACGTGGTGCACCCGCTGGCCGGCCAGGGCCTGAATCTGGGGCTGGCTGACGTGGCAGCACTCGCCGCGGTGATCGCCGATCGAAGCGCGCGCGAGGCCTGGCGCCCGCTCGGCGACGACAAGCTGCTGGCCCGCTACGCCCGCGAGCGCCGCCTGCCCACGCAAGCCATGGCCCAGCTCACCGACGGGCTGCTGCAGCTGTTTGCGCACCCGAGCCCGCTCGTGCGCCAGTTGCGCAACCTCGGCCTAGGTGCCGTCGACCGGCTCGGGCCGCTGAAGAAGCGCCTCACCGCACAGGCCCTGGGTCTCTGAGCCCCTTGGGTCCCACTCCCGATCACCCGACCGCGCCTTCCCGGCGACCGCCATGAAGTCCCTCATCCGACTGGCCATCCTGGCCGCCACCGCCGCCAGCCTGCTGCTGCTGGCGGCCGCACCGGCGGCGGCCAACGAAGCCGCCATCCGCAAGGCGCTCAGCGAACGCTACCCGCAGCTGAAGATCGACGAAGTCCGCCGCAGCCCGGTGGCGGGCGTGTGGGAGGTGCGCTACGACGGCTTCGACATCCTCTACAGCGACGCCACCGGCGACCACATCTTCGTCAGTGGCGCGCTGATCGAGACCAAGACGCGCACCGACCTCACCGAGCAGCGCGTCGAGAAGCTGCTGGCCGTGTCCTGGGATCGTCTGCCGCTGAAGGACGGCATCACCATTCGCCAAGGCACCGGTGCGCGCAAGCTGGCCGTGTTCGTCGACCCGAATTGCGGCTACTGCAAGCGCTTCGAGCGCGACCTCGCCACGGTGAAGGATGTGACCGTGCATGTGTTCCTGATCCCCATCCTGGGCCCCGACTCGGTGGCCAAGTCGCGCGACATCTGGTGCGCCCGCGATCCCGCCGTGGCCTGGCGCCGCTACATGCTCGAAGGCGTGCAGCCCTCCAAGGCCGCCGCCTCGTGCAACATTGACGCGCTCGATCGCAACCTGGCGTTCTCGCGCACGCACCGCATCAACGGGACGCCGGCGGTGTTCTTCGAAGACGGCACGCGACGGCCGGGCGCGATACCGGCCGAACAGATCGAGGCGTCGCTGGTGGCGGCGACCAAGAAGTGACCCCGGCCGCGATGGCGCTGGGCTACGCGGGGCTCTTGCCCTTCGTGGCGGGCGCGGGCCTGGTGTGGCTGGTGCAGGGCGAGGCGCATGTCTATGCCGCGATGGCGCTGTCGGCCTACGCGGCGGTCATCCTCAGCTTTCTCGGCGGCATCCACTGGGGCCTGGCGATGCGCCAGCCCGTGGCGCCGCTGCCCACACTCGTCTGGGGAGTGGTGCCCTCGCTCGTGGCCTGGCCGGCGGTCATCATGCCGGCGCACGCCGGCCTCGTGCTGCTTGGGCTGATGCTGGTGGCGAGCTACCTCGTCGACCGCCGCACCTACCCGCGCCTGGGGGCTGCGCCCTGGCTCGTGCTGCGCTTCCGCCTCAGCGCCGTGGCGGCCACGGCCTGCTTCGTCGGCGCGGCCGGAAGCTGAAGGCCTTGGACCACCGCCGCACCGGCTGGGTGGCGCTGGTGGCGGCGGTGACGGCGCTGCACCTGGCGCTGCTGCCGGCGGTGTGGCCGGTGCGGCTGGGTGAGGGCGCAGCCGACCCGCGCCGCCCCGAGCGGCTGCAGGTGAGCTTCGTGCAGACGCTGCAGCCCAGCGAGCCGCCCACACGGCGGCTGCAGCCGGTGCAGGCGGCCGCAGGCAGGGCCGCAGGGGCGGCCCTCGAGCAGGCTGAGCCGGCCGAGCCGGCGGCATCGGCGGCGGCCCTGGTCGCAGCCGAGCTACCGCCCGAATTGATGAATCCCGTACCGAGCCCGATGCCGGTGGAAGTGGACGCCGTGGCGGTGTCGCCGGCTGTTTCGGCGGCTGTCGCTGCCGATGCCACCGCTTTCGACTGGCCCCCGTCGACACGCCTGAGCTACCTCGTCGTCGGCGACGTCCAGGGCCCTGTCGAAGGCCAGGCGCGCGTCGAGTGGCTGCGCCAGGGCCTGCGCTACCAGGTGCATCTCGATCTGAGCGTGGCCTTGCTGGCCTCGCGCCGCATCAGCAGCGACGGCCTGATCACGCCGGCCGGGCTGGCGCCGCGCCGCTACGACGAAGAGACCCGGATCGTGCTGCGCGAGCCCCGCCGCGTGGCCATCGATCTGGGCGAGGAGCAGGTGCGCCTGGCCGATGGCCGGGTGCTGCTGCGGCCCGAGGGCGTGCAGGACAGTGCCAGCCAGTTCGTGCAGATGACCTGGCTCTTCAACGCCCGGCCCGACCTGCTGCAACCGGGGCAGAGCGTGAGCTTTCCGCTGGCACTGCCCCGCCGCGTCGACACCTGGACCTACGACATCCTCGCCTCGGAGCCGGTGGCCACGCCCGCCGGCCTGCTGCCGGCGGTGCACGTGAAGCCGCGCCGCGAAGCTGGCGGGGGCGATCTGACGGTGGAGTTCTGGGTGGCGCCGAGCCTGCAGTACCTGCCCGTGCGGCTGGCCATCCGCCAGGGCCGCGGCATCACCCTCGAACTGCTGCTGGAGCGCCTGCCCGAGCAGGCCGCTCCGGGCCGCTGAGCCAATAAGCCGGCGCCGTGCGTTCAGCCGACGCCGAAGCGCTTGGCAAAGGCCTCGGCCGCCGAGCGGCCCCGCACCGCGGCGATCGACTGCGCACCCTGCACCAGCAGGGGTATCAGCTCGCCGAGGCTGCTCGCCTTCTCCATCTTGATCGACAAGTTTTCGGCGGCGGGCCCTAGCTGGTCGTTCAGCTCGCGCACGGCGGCGCGCCGGGTGCTGTCGAAGTCGTTGCCGCTTTTGCTTGAGGTGGCGGCGGCCAGAGCGGGCGCGGATGCCGGCGCGGGCGATGCAGATCGGGCGCTTGCGCTGA
>JBIJAP010000403.1:0-3536 GCA_044345715.1 Rubrivivax sp. | reverse complement strand
CAGCACGAAGCGATAGGTCTGCGGCAGCGTCAGCCCCATCGCCAGCCCGGCGTAGCGCTGGCCCTTGGGCAGGCTCTGGATGCCGGCGCGCACCTGCTCGGAGATGCGCGCGCTGGTGAAGAAGCCCAGCGCCAGCACCACGAGGATGAAGCTCGGAAACGCCTGCAGCGGCTTGAACAGCGACGGCAGCACGTGGTACCAGAGGAAGATCTGCACCAACAGCGGCACGTTGCGGAACAGCTCCGTCCAGGCCGTGCCGATGAACACGAGCCGCTTGTCGGGCGCTGTGCGCAGAATGCCCATCAAAGAGCCCACGGCCAGCGCCACCACCAGCGCCAGCAAGGCCACGCTCAGCGTCCAGCCCCAGGCCGAGATGATCCATTCCAGGTAGGTGATGTCGCCGCCCTTGCCGAAGCAGCCTGCGATCTGTTCACCCGTCACGGTCTCCTTGCAGAAGACCTGCCAATCCCAAGTCGCCACGCGGCGCTCCCTCCCTGATGTGAAGCGGCCCCGGAACCGGGGCCGCCATCTGCCGTCACTTCTTCAGGTATTCCTCGAGCGGCTTGTCGTTCGGGTTGGCCCATGCGGCACGGGTGGCTTCGCTCAGGGGCAGGCCGACGCTGGTGTTGGTGGGCGGGATCGGCTGCGTGAACCACTTGTTGTAGAGGCGGCCCATCTCGCCGCTTCGGATCATGGCGATGATGCTGTCGTCGACGGCCTTCTTGAAGGGCGCGTCGTCCTTGCGCATCATGATGGCGATGGGCTCGACGGAGAGGACCTCGCCGACGATGCGGAAGTCGGCCGGGTTCTTGGCCTTGGCGATGTTGCCGGCGAGGATCTGGCCGTCCATCACGAAGGCGTCGGCGCGGCCGGTTTCGAGCAGCAGGAAGCTGTCAGCGTGGTCCTTGCCGAAGACCTCGTTGAAGTTGATGTCCGCACCACGCTCATGCCGGCGCAGGTGCTGCACCGAGGTGGTGCCGGTGGTGGTGGCCACGTTGCGGCCGGCCAGTTGCGCAATGCCCGTGATGCCGGAGCTGGCCTTCACGGCGATGCGCACTTCCTCGACGTAGGTCGTCACCGCAAAAGCCACGTCCTTCTGGCGCGTGGCGTTGTTGGTGGTGCTGCCGCACTCGATGTCGACGGTGCCGTTCTGCACCAGCGGAATGCGGTTCTGCGAGGTGACCGGCACGAACTTGACGTCGAGCTTGGCCAGGCCGAGCTGCTTTTGCACGTCGGCCAGCACACGCGAGCAGACCTCGACGTGGAAGCCGGCGAACTTGCCGTCACCCAGCGTGTACGACAAGGCACCGGAGGACTCGCGCACGCCCATCGAGGCCGCGCCGGACTGCTTGATCTTGGCCAGCGTATCGGCCTGGGCGACACCGGTGGCCAACAAGGCCAGCACGGCAGCGGTGAGGAAAGACTTCGTCATGGAGACTCCTGGAAACATTGTCGACGGACAACGCAAGGGCCCATTCTAGGAATCAGCCCCCGTCGTTCACCCGGGTGGAAGCCCGCGCATGCACGGGGCGTGCCACCGTTGCCCAAGGGCGGTTGGTGGTGCACGGCGGCGGACTGTAGCGGCCGCGATGGCCCACAAGCCAATGCCGATGCGCATGCGCGCCATGCGGCAGCGGCATGCACGATCAGGGTTGTCCCTGAGAACCGAGGTAGTCCCACAGCGCCTGCACCGCCGGCTTGCGGTGGCGCGCCGCCTCGGGGCGCTCGCGGTAGATGCGCACCTCCATCGTGAGCGAGAGCAGCGGGTCGGCCGAGGCCGCCACCAGCCGCCGCGCCTTCAGCTCCTTGCGCACCGAGCTTTGCGGCAGGAAGGCCAGGCCGTGGCCTTCGAGTGCCATCGCCTTCAGGCCCTCGGCCATGTCGGTTTCGTAGATCGCCTCCAGCGCCAGCGGCTCGCCGGCCTGCTTGCGGATGGCCTCGACCAGCCCGGCCATGTAGGCGCCCGAGGCGTAGCTGAGGAAGGGCACGCGCTCGCCAGGCCGCCCGGGCAGCGTGAACATCGGCCGGCCGTCGGCACCGGCCTTGGCGTAGGGCGCCAGCGTCTCGCTGGACAGCGCCAGCATCTCATAGCGGTCGTCGCTCAGGCGCAGCGGCTGGCTCGGGTGGTGGTAGGCGATGAGCAGGTCGCAGCCGCCTTCCGTCAGGCGCAGAGCCGCGTCATGCACGTTCAGCGCCGTCAGCCGCGTCTTCACGGCGCCGAAGTTCTGGCGCAGGTCCATCAGCCAGTGCGGGAAGAAGGTGAAGGCCAGCGTGTGCGGCACTGCGAACTCGATCATGTCCTGGTCGGCCGCCTGGTGGCTGCGCATCATGTTGCGCGTGGCCTGCAGCGCCTCGAGCACCTCGAGCGCCTGCGCGTGCAGCGTTTCACCCGCCGCCGTCAGGCGCGTCGGGTAGGCCGAGCGGTCGACGAGGTCGATGCCGGCCCAGGCCTCGAGCGCCTGGATGCGGCGCGAAAACGCCGGCTGCGTGACATGCCGCAGCTGCGCCGAGCGCGAGAAGCTGCGCGTCTCGGCCAGGCTCACGAAGTCCTCAAGCCACTTGGTCTCCATACACGGTCTCCCAGCGGGGGGAGTGTAGTCAGCGCCCTGCGCCGTCGGCCCTTAAGGAACAGAACTGAAGACGGCTGACTTCATGCAGCTGTCTCCACGGGATTGATCTGGAAGCCCAGCGATGCAGCTCGGCGCTTGAGCGCGGCGATGCTGCGCTGACGCTGCTGCTCCTCGTAGCGCTGTTGGCCCAGGTCGACGAAGGCTTCGCCTAGGGTGAGCATGAAGTACACCATCCTTGCCAGCTTGTGCGCGGCGGCGGTGTTGGCCTTGGGCTTGTCCATTCGGGATGACAAGCGGCGGTAAAAGGGCACCGAGCGCCGACTCTCTTCGCCACAAGCTCTGCGCGGCCATCTTCAGCGCCTGGCGCGCCTGGTTGGCCGAGCGCTTGGTCCCAGAGGACAGCACCTTGCCGCCGCTGATCTTGGTGCCCCGGGCACAGACCGAGCCAGGAGCAGAAGTGCTTGACGCTGGCGAAGCGGCTGACATCTGGGCCTATCTCGGTGAGCAGCTTCATCACCACCGTCACCCCCAGCCCGTTGATGCGGGTGAGGTCCACGCCGGCCCAGTTGGCCAGGCGCTGGCGAACGTCGTGCTCCATGCGCGTCTTGCTGCCCGCGCGCGGCAGCTTGCCCAGGGCGATCTGGGCCCGCGCCCTCTCGTCAGGCAGCCCGTCCAGCCGAGCATCGCAGTCGGCCAGGTTCCGCCCGATGTCGTCGTACATCGCCAGCGACTGCTTGAGCACAAACAGGTGGCCTTCGGACCGCGCGCAGGACGGAAGGTGCTGCCCTGAGAGGGGCGATGCCGCAGCGCGCCAGCCCCTCTGCGCCGACATCGACAGGTTCAGCCTTCACGCCGCGGTGCGGATCAAAGCCCGCGTTCACACCCGGGTGCGTCCGAAAGAGCGCCTTCGCGTCATGCAGCCCCCAGCCCCTGGCGCTTGCTGCCCCTGCCGGGCCTTGTGAGGGC
>JBIJAP010000402.1:0-3540 GCA_044345715.1 Rubrivivax sp. | reverse complement strand
CCTTCAGGCGCGCCGAAAAGGCCTCGCACTCCTCGGGCGGGTAGTCGACGATCAAGAGGCCGTCGACCCCGGCTTCGGCCGCTGCGCGCACGAAGGCATCGGCACCGTGCTTCTGGTCGTAGCGCTCCACCGGGTTGGCGTAGCCCATCAGCACCACCGGCGTGGCCTGGTTGTGGCGGCGGAACTCGCGCACCATCGCCAGCACCTGCGGCACGCCGATGCCCCGCGCCAGCGCGCGTTCGCTGGCCTTCTGGATGACGGGGCCGTCGGCCATCGGGTCGGAAAACGGCACGCCCAGCTCGATGATGTCGGCGCCGCCCTCGGCCAGCGCCTGCATGATCTGCCGCGTGGTGTCGGCAAACGGGTCGCCGGCCGTCACGTAGGGAATCAGCGCCTTGCGGCCCTGGGCCTTGAGCGCGGCCAGCGTGGCTTGGATGCGGCTCATTGCTTCACCGTCTGGCCACGGCACGAAGGCCGGCAGTAGAACTCGGCGCCGGTGAGGTCGGCGACGGTGCCGATGTCCTTGTCGCCACGGCCGCTGAGGTTGACCAGCAGGTGCTGGTCGGGCCGCATCGTGGGCGCCATCTTCATCGCGTGGGCCACGGCGTGCGCGCTTTCGAGCGCCGGGATGATGCCCTCGGTGCGGCACAGGCGGTGGAAGGCCTCGAGCGCCTCGGCATCCGTCACGCCGACGTACTCAGCCCGGCCGATGTCCTTGAGGTAGGCATGCTCGGGGCCGACGCCGGGATAGTCGAGGCCAGCGGAGATGCTGTGTGTCTCGGTGATCTGGCCGTTGTCATCTTGCAGCAGGTAAGTGCGGTTGCCGTGCAGCACGCCCGGCGTGCCGGCCGACAGGCTGGCCGCGTGCTTGCCGCTGGCGATGCCCTGGCCGGCGGCCTCCACGCCGATGAGCCGCGTGCCCTCGAACGGGATGTAGGGGTAGAAGATGCCCATCGCGTTGCTGCCGCCGCCCACGCAGGCCAGCACGGCATCGGGCTGGCGGCCGGCCAGGCCGCCGAGGGCTTCGATCTGGCGCGGCATCTGCACCAGGCATTCGTCGCCGATGACGCGCTGGAAGTCGCGCACCATCATCGGATACGGGTGCGGGCCAGCCACGGTGCCGATGATGTAGAAGGTATCTTCGACGTTCGTGACCCAGTCGCGCAGGGCTTCGTTCAGAGCGTCCTTCAGCGTCTTGCTGCCGCTTTCCACCGGCACCACGCGGGCGCCGAGCAGGTGCATGCGGTAGACATTGGGGCTCTGGCGCTTGACGTCCTCGCTGCCCATGTAGACCACGCATTCCATGCCGTAGCGCGCGCAGATGGTCGCCGTGGCCACGCCGTGCTGGCCGGCGCCGGTTTCGGCAATGACACGCGGCTTGCCCATGCGGCGGGCCAGCAGGGCCTGGCCGATGGTGTTGTTCACCTTGTGCGCGCCGGTGTGGTTGAGGTCTTCGCGCTTGAGGTGGATCTGCGCGCCGCCGAGCTCGCGGCTCAGGCGCGCGGCGTGGTAGATCGGGCTCGGCCGGCCGACGAAGTGCGCGAGCTCGTGCTTGAACTCGGCCACGAACTCGGGGTCGTGGCGGTACTGGGCGTAGGCCGCCTCGAGCTCGGCCAGGGCGTGGATCAGAGTTTCGGCGACGAAGGTGCCGCCGTAGAAGGTGCTGCCGTTGGCGCCGGCAACGGGGCCGAAGTGCCCGCGGGCATCGGGCTGGTGGTACTCGAACATGCTGGGATCAATCCTTCAGGAAGCGGCTTCGGCGACACGCTGATCTGCATCGCGCACCGCCTGGCAGAACCGGCGCATCAGGCCGGCATCCTTGATGCCCTTGGCCTGCTCCACGCCGGAGCTCACGTCAACGGCCCAGGGGCGGACGGTGAGCACGCCATCGGTCACATTGGCAGGACTCAACCCACCAGACAAAACGACCGGAACGCGCACGCTGCGTGGAATGAGTGACCAATCGAAGACCTTCCCACCACCGCCGAAACCCTCGACGAAGGCGTCGAGCAGCAGGGCCTGGGCGCTGGCATAGCGCGCGGCGCAGTCTAGCAAATCGATCCCCGGCGCCCCCATGCGCACGGCGCGCAGGTAAGGCCTTGCAGCGGCTTCGCAGTCAGCCGGGCTCTCGTCGCCATGGAACTGCAGCACCGCATGCGGCACGGCCGCGATGCCGGCGGCCACCTCGGCCGGGGTGGCGTTGACGAATAGCAGCACCGGCGTCACGAAGGGCGGCATGCGGGCGGCCAGTTCGCGGGCGCGGGTCGGCGTCACCGCGCGCGCGCTCTTCGGGTAGAGGTTGAGGCCGATCGCGTCGGCACCCGCCGCGCAGGCGGCGTCGACATCGGCTTCGCGCGTGAAGCCGCAGATCTTGATGCGGGTGCGGTGCATGGGTTCGGGGGCGTCAGGGCGGCAGCCAGGGCGCGCCGGCCACGGGCTCGGGCAGGCCCAGCTCGGCATCGTAGTACGGCCCCAGGAACGTGAGCCCGTCGGGGCTGAAGGTGGGTGCGGCGGCGTCGCGGCTGCGGGCCGCCAGCACCTCGGCCATCCAGGCTGGGGGCTGGCGCCCGCTGCCCACGGCCACCAGGCAGCCCATCAGGTTGCGCACCATGTGGTGCAGGAAGGCGCTGGCATCGAAGTCGAAGGCCCAGTAGCCGGCCATCGGCGCGCCGCTGAAGCCAATCTGGATGGCACGCAGCGTCTTCACCGGCGTCGGCGACTGGCAATCGGCCGAGCGGAACGAGCTGAAGTCGTGCGTGCCGATGAGCTGGGCCGCCGCGGCTCGCATGGCGTCGCCGTCCAGCGGCCGGAAGCTCCAGCCCACTAGGCCCTGGTCGAGCGCCGGGCGCGCGGCCGATTCGCGCAGCAGGTAGCGGTAGCGCCGGCCCCGCGCGCTGTTGCGCGCATGGAAGTGATCGCTCACCGGCCGGCACCACTGCACGGCCACGTCCAGCGGCAGGAAGCGGTTGGTGCCGCGCACCCACGAGAAGGGCTCGCGCTCGACCGGCGCGTCCAGGTGCACGACCTGGTTCACCGCGTGCACGCCGGTGTCGGTGCGGCCGGCGCACACCGTGCGCACCGGGGTCGCGGCGAACGAGGTGAGTGCCTGCTCCAGTGCGTCTTGCACCGTGCGGCCGCCCGGCTGGCTCTGCCAGCCGAGGTAGGCGCCGCCGCGGTAGCTGACGCCCAGCGCCAATCGGGCCAGGCGCGGCGGCATCTGCGAGGTTAGCCGAGCTTCTCGAGCATGCCCTGGGCCTTGGCCTTCAAGGCGCCTTCGGCCTTGGACACGACCTCTTCGAGCAGGTCGCGCGCGCCTTCCATGTCGCCGATCTGGCGGAACTCCTCGGCCAGTTCGAGCTTGCGCGCGAGCGGGCTGTCGGCCGACGTGTCGGCAGCGGCGGCTGGCGGCTCGATGCCGAAGTCGCCGAAGTCCAGCAGGCTGGTGTTCCTCGACGACTCAGCGGGCGCTACGGTCGGCAGCCCCTCGCGCAGCGAGCCAAGGTCAAAGTCCAAGCCATCGTCGGTCGGCGCCGGGGCCGG
>JBIJAP010000401.1:0-3571 GCA_044345715.1 Rubrivivax sp. | reverse complement strand
GCTGGCGTCGATGTGGAGTGGCATCTGCCGGCCACCGAGCCGCGGGCCTGGGTGCTGGTGCAGCACGGCTTTGCGCGCCGCTGCGCCAACCTGCGCGGCACGGCGGCGGCGCTGGCCGCGCGGGGCGTGGCCACCTTGTGCCTCAACGCCGACAGTGGCGCGGGCGTGGCCGGTGGTGCACCGGCACTGGCCGAGGCCTTGGCGCACTGGTGGCTGTCGCCGGCCGCGCGATCGCCCGATGGCCGTGCCGCACCAGCGCGCACCGTGCTGGCGGGTCACTCGGCGGGCGGCCTGTTTGCGGCGCGGGTGGGGGCGGCGCTGGTGCAGCGCGCACCTGAGCGCGTGGCCGGTGTCCTGTTGTTCGACCCCGTCGGCGCCGCACCGCTGCAGGCTGCGTTGCAGGCGCTGCAGGCCCGGCTGGGCCCCGGCCACCTGGCCGCGACGATGGCGCCACCCGTGCGCTGCAACGCCGCGCAGCTGGCGCTGCCGTCCCTGCGCGCGGCCGAGGTGGCAGTGGTGTTTCCGCCGCAGGCCACGCATGTTGACGCCGAGGGCGAAGACACCGAGGCCCTGGCCGTGCGCGCCTGCGGCGAAGGCCCGCCGCAGCCAGAAGCGGTGGCGGCGCTCCGGCGCTGGGCCGGCGACACGCTGGACGCGTTGCTGCGCTGAGCGCGGCAGTGTCAGCGCCATAGCGTCAGCGCCGCGCGAAGCCCTGCATGGCCTGCGCGGCCTCGCCGACGATCTCGGGGCCGCGGTAGATCAGGCCGGTGTAGACCTGCACCAGATCGGCGCCGGCCTCGAGCTTGGCGCGCGCATCAGCGCCGCTCATCACCCCGCCCACGCCGACGATCGGGAACCCCGCCGGCAGCACGCCGCGCAGCAGCCGGATCACACGGTTGCTGGCCTCGAACACCGGCCCGCCGCTCAGGCCGCCGGTCTCGCCCGCATGCCGCAGACCCAGCACGGCGTTGCGCGCCACCGTGGTGTTGGTGGCGATGACGCCGTCGACACCGTGCTTCGACAGCGTGGCCGCGATCAACTCCACCTGCGCGGGCTCGAGGTCGGGCGCGATCTTCACGAACAGGGGCACCGTGCGGCCGTGCTCGCTCGCGAGTTCGGCCCGGCGCTCCATCAACACCGACAGCAACAGCTCGAGCGCGGCGTCGCTCTGCAAGGCGCGCAGGTTCTGCGTGTTGGGACTCGAGATGTTCACCGTCACGTAGTCGGCGTGCGGGTAGACGCCGGCCAGGCCGAGCAGGTAGTCGTCCGCTGCGCGCTCGATGGGCGTGGCCGCGTTCTTGCCGATGTTCAGGCCCAGCACGCCGCCGCCGGCGCGGAAGCTGCGCGCGCGCTGCACGTTGGCCAGGAACGATTCCAGGCCCTCGTTGTTGAAGCCCAGGCGGTTGATCAGCGCCTGCCGCTCGGGGATGCGGAAGATTCGCGGCTTCGGGTTGCCCGGCTGCGCTTGGGGCGTGACGGTGCCGACCTCGATGAAGCCGAAGCCCATGGCGCCCAGGCCGTCGATGCAGCGGCCGTTCTTGTCCAGGCCCGCGGCCAGGCCGATGCGGTTGGGGAATCGGAGGCCGGCCACCACCACCGGGTCGTCGATTCGGGGCGTGGCCCACAGGCATCGCGCCGGCGTGTTCTGCGTGCGGGCGATGGTGCCGAGGGTCAGGTCGTGGGCGGCCTCGGGGTCGAGGCCGAACAGGAAGGGGCGCGTCAGCGCGTAGGGGATCAGCGGCATGGGGCGGCATTGTCATGCCGGCACGGATAATCGGCGCATGACGAACCCCGCACCAACACAAGACCAACTCAAGGCGCTGGTCGCCGAGGCCGCGCTGGCGCATGTGCCCTCCGGGCAGGTCATCGGCGTGGGCACCGGCAGCACCGTCGATCTCTTCATCGACGCGCTCGCCGCGCGCGTGGCGGCCGGCTCGCTGGTGGTGGCCGGCGCGGTGTCGAGCTCGGAGCGCAGCACGCAGCGGCTGCAGCGCCACGGCATCGCGGTGGTCGAGGCCGGCACGGTGCAGCGGCTGCCGGTGTACGTGGACGGCGCCGACGAGATCGACCACCAAGGCCACATGATCAAGGGCGGTGGCGCGGCGCTCACGCGCGAGAAGATCGTCGCCGACCTGGCCGAGCGCTTCGTCTGCATCGCCGACGGCAGCAAGCTCGTCGAGGTGCTGGGCCGCTACCCGCTGCCGGTGGAGGTGGTGGCGATGGCCGTGCCGCAGCTGGTGCGGCGCTTCGCGGCCCTCGGCGGCCGCGCCGTGCTGCGTGCCGGCGTGCTGACCGATAACGGCCACCCGCTGCTCGACGTGCACGGCCTGTCGATCACCGACCCGGCCGCGATGGAGGCCGAGGTCAACCAGTGGCCCGGCGTGGTGACGGTGGGCATCTTCGCGCGGCATCGGGCGCAGGTCTGCCTGCTCGGCACCTTGCAAGGGGTGCGCACCCTGGTGTTCTAATGCGGGGGCTGGCAAAAGCCCAGCTGCCGCCGTTTTCGGCCCACACCAGGAGTGCCATTGGCCAAGCCTAATTACTCGTTCGAAAAGCGCCAGCGCGAGCTGGTCAAGAAGAAGAAGAAGGAAGAGAAGGAACGCGAGAAGGCCGCGCGCAAGGCTGCCGGCTTGCCGCCCGTGGCCGATGAAGACGCGCCCGACGGCGACGACGCTCCCGCGGCCGACGCGTCACCCGCGGGCAGCACCGACGCCTGATCGGACGGGCTCAGCCCCGTGCGTGGCCCAGCGCTCGCACGGCCCGCACCGCCCAACGCGCCGGGTCCACGGCGTCGGCCAGATCCTGCTCCAGCGGCCACGGCAGGCCCAGCGCCTGCGCCGCCACCAACTCGCCCAGCAAGGGCGCCAGCGTCAAGCCCCGCGCGCCCAGTGCCGTGAGCACGAACAGGCCCGGGTGGCGCGGCCATGCGCGGGCCTGCGTCAGGCGTGAGGCGGGCAGGCCGGGTGCGGCCTGCGGCAAGGCGCCCACGACGGGCAGTCGGTCGTCGCTGACGAGCCGCCAGCCGACGCGGCCTTCACAAGCGGCCAAGGTTGGCACGGGCTGGCCGGTGAGTCGCGCATAGCGCTCGAGGTTGAAGCGGTGGTCGGCCTCGCGCACCGCCGCGTAGTGGTGACCCGGCTCGTGAGCGCGCTGCTGCGTGGCGCCGCACAGCATGCGGCCGGGCAGCGGCAGGGCGTAGCCATCACCCGCCAGCGGCAGCGCCAGTGGCGACTTCGCATCGCTGGCCCACCAGCTGACCTGCCCGCGCACGCGCTGCAGCGGCCAGGGTTGCGGCGCGGGCGGCGCCAGGGTGGCCGCGCTCTCCGCATTGGCCAGCACCACCAGCGCACTCGTCGCGAGCAGGCGCTCGTCATCGCCGCGCAGCTGCCAGCGGCCGCCTTCGGCCGGATGCAGCCCGCGCACGGGTTGGACGCCGCGGAAGTCCACGCCCGGCTGCTGCAGTTGCCAGCGCACCCAGTCACCCGGCGCCAGCCAGCCGCCGCGCGGGTGCAGCCAGGCGGCCGTGGCCACCGGCACGCCCGCGCGGGCGCTGGCCTCCAGCGCGGACATC
>JBIJAP010000400.1:0-3574 GCA_044345715.1 Rubrivivax sp. | reverse complement strand
AGCATGACGTGTCGCGCGCCGAGCTGCCGCTGGAGTTCATGCTGAACGCGCTGCGGCTGAAGGAGGGTTTTGTGCTGCGCCTGTTCAACGAGCGCACCGGGCTGCCGAACTCGGCCGTGCTGGTGCCGCTGCGGCGTGCACACGAGCGCGGGCTGATCGAGTGGCGTGCCGAGGGCACGGCCGATGAACACATCGGCCCGAGTGTGCGGGGGTTCGACTTCCTCAACGACCTGACGAACGTGTTCGCGCCGGCCCGATAAGCGGGTCGGGGATGGAGCGCGTCAAACGCGCGTGGCCACCCCGGCGTGCGCGCGCAGCCACTCCAGCAAGCGCGGCGCGATGCGGTTCAGCGGCAGCACCTCGTTCGCCGCGCCGTGTGCGATGGCCTCGCGCGGCATGCCGAAGACCACGCAGCTGGCCTCGTCCTGGCAGAGGTTGAAGCTGCCGGCATCGCGCATGGTCTTCATCGCGCGTGCGCCGTCGGCACCCATGCCGGTGAGCATCACGCCCAGCGCGTTGCGGCCCACCACGCGCGCGGCGCTGTCGAACAGCACCTCCACACTCGGTTTGTGGCGGTTGACGGGCTCGCCGTCGACCACCCGAGCCACGTAGTTGGCACCGGAGCGCTCCACGCTGAGGTGGAAGCCGCCGGGCGCGATGTAGGCATGGCCGGGCAGCACGCGCTCGCCGTCGCGGGCCTCGGCCACGCGGATGCGGCACAGGCCGTCCAGGCGCGCGGCATAGCTCTTGGTGAAGCCGGGCGGCATGTGTTGAGTGATCATCACCGCCGGGCAATCGGCCGGCAGTTCGGTGAGCACCTCGCGCGTGGCTTCGGTGCCGCCGGTGCTGGCGCCGAGGAAGATGATCTTCTCGGTCGACAGGCGGCCGAGTGAGGCCATCGGCGACGACTTGGCCGCCGTGGCACTCCCGCTGGCCGTGCCGGCGGCGGGCGCCGCATCCAGGCGCGACACGCGGGCGCGGGCCGCGGTGCGAATCTTCTCGGTGATGTCGGCGCCAAGCTGGCGCAGGCCGTCGGCGACGCCGATCTTCGGCTTGGCCACGAAGTCCACCGCGCCCAGCTCCAGCGCCTTCAGCGTGACATCAGCGCCGCGCTCGGTGAGCGTGCTCACCATCACCACCGGCATCGGCCGCAGGCGCATCAGGCGCGACAGGAAGTCCAGGCCGTCCATGCGCGGCATCTCGATGTCGAGCGTGATGACGTCGGGATTGAGGTTGCGGATCATCTCGCGCGCCACCAGCGGGTCGGCAGCGGCACCGACGCAGCACATGTCGGTCTGGCGATTGATGATCTCGGCGAGCAGTCCGCGCACGAGCGCGGAATCGTCGACGACGACGACACGGGTCTTGGGGCCGGCCATGGGTGCTTGTCGGATGAGGTTCAGAACAGGTCGACGCTGCCGCCGGACGTGGCCGCCGGGGCCGCGCGCTGCGCCGCGGCGCGCTCCTGGGCCGCCAGTGCTTCGGTATTGGCGCTGGCCAGCCGCTTGACCATGGCCTTGCCGCTGGCCGGCAGGTAGCACACCTTGCGCGGGTAGATGTCCATCACGTCCTTGCTGACCACGGTGATGCGCTCGGTGCGCAGATAGTCCAGCACGAAGGCCGTGTTGCGTTCGCCGACGTTGATGGTGTTCATGCCGCTGATCACTGCGCCGCCACCGAAGACCTTGGCCTCCATCGTAGAGCGCGTGGCGCCGCGCTTGACGAGTTCGCCGATCAGCAGGTCCATCGCATAGCTGCCGTAGCGGCCGCCGTCGGCACCGCCGCCGCTGCCGCCATCGGGGAGCAGGAAGTGGTTCATGCCACCGATGCGCTTTTCGCGGTCCCAGATGCAGGCCGCGATGCACGAGCCCAGAGTCGTCATGACAAGGATGTCTTCGTCATGAACGAAGAACTCGCCAGGCAGCACCTTGACGGCATCGTTCTTGAAGTGCGCGTCCCAGAAGAAGAAGCTGGCTTCGCCCTGCTTGCGCGACAGCGCCTTCAGGCGCTCGAGGCGGCTCGGCGCAGCGGCCGTGGACGGCGGCGCGCCGGGAGACGGCATGGCGGTTCGGAGAGCGGTGTACATGACGTGGCGAGTGGGTTATCGGCGCGTGCCGGCAGAGGCTTGAGCCGGAAACTGAGGCCGCTGGGGCCTGTGTCGGGTGCGCCTGTCAGACACGCTCGTAGATAGTCTTGCCGCGCAGCCGGAACAGGTCGCGCGAGTCGGTGAAGTTCTCTGAATGGCCGACGTAGAGCAGGGCGCCGGGTCGCGTGACGCCATGGATGCGCTCGAGCACCTTGCGCTGGGTCGGGCCGTCGAAGTAGATCATCACGTTGCGGCAGAACACCATGTCGAAGGGGTCGCCCAGCGCCGACCAGCTGGTGCTCATCAGGTTGAACGGGCGGAACTCGATCAGCCTCGCCAGCTCGGGCTTGACGCGGATCGAGCCGCTGTTGGCGCCCGCGCCGCGCAGGAAGTGGCGCTTCAGGCGCTCGGGGCTCAAGCCGCGCGAGTCGGCGGCGTAGACGCCCCGCTGCGCGGTGGCCAGCACCTTGGTGTCGATGTCGCTGCACACCAGTTTGGCGGTGGCCGACACACCCAGCGTTTCGATCACCGTCATGGCCAGCGAGTACGGCTCCTCGCCCGTGCTGGCGGCGTTGCACCAGATGCGGATCGGCTTACCGCCGTTGCGGCCGGCCAGTGCGCGCAGGTCGTCCACCATCGCATGGAAGTGGTGCTCTTCGCGAAAGAAGGCGGTCAGGTTGGTCGTCAGGCTATTGACGAACTCCTGCCACTCGGCGTCGCCGCCGTTGCCGCGTTCCAGGCCGTCGAGGTAGACCGCGAACGAGGCCTGGCGCGTCTCTCGCAAGCGTCGCGAGAGACGGCTGTACACCATCGCCTGCTTGCCCACATGCAGGCTGATGCCGGCGCGGTCGTAGATGAGGCGCCGGATGCGCTCGAAGTCAGCCGGCGTCAGCGTGTACTCGGCATCCACGGGAACCGGGGAGACCAGGGTCTGGGGGGGCAAGGCGGCGTGTGTCACCCGGCCAGTGTGGCCAGCCGGCGGTCAGGCGTTGCCCCGAAATGGGGCCGGTATCGGGCTCAATTGCCACGCTGGCCCGACCAGGGGCCGCTGCTAGACTGCCTGCACTTGTTACAGCTCGGTGACCCGCCGCCACCCAGGCCAACGGCACCGTCGAGGCCTTGTCGCGTACCCGCCCCTCCGTGCCTGCTGCTGCGCCCACGCTCCTGTTCGAGCAGGCGCTGCAGTTGCTGGCGCACGCCGGGCAGGCGCCGCCGCCGGGCGACCCAGGTTCACTGGCCTGGCAGCAGGCCATGGTCGACAAGCTCGTCGAGTTGTCCAGCCGCGACGCGCTCACAGGCCTGGCCAACCGCCGGGCTTCCGAGATGGCGCTGGAGCGCGAGGTCGACCGCGTGGCCCGCAACGGCGAGCCCGCGCTGCTGCTGGCGCTGGACATCGACCACTTCAAGCGCGTCAACGACACCCACGGCCACGCCGCCGGCGACCAGGTGATCCGCGCCGTGGCCGCCGCGCTGATGGACAGCGTGCGC
>JBIJAP010000399.1:0-3575 GCA_044345715.1 Rubrivivax sp. | reverse complement strand
TCTTGCTCCGGTTCGTAGGGGCGGTAGCTCATGCTCCATAAACGTCTGCACGGCGTGCGGCGATGTCAGGGACTTCCCTTCTGCCGCCCACGCTCCTAGGTTCGCAGCAGCGTCGTCGGCAGACCGAGATGCGCCGTGAAATCGGTCAAGACTCCAGGGCTTTCGAGCGGCGAGCCCGTGTGCGGCCGCGTTGTCTTGGCAGCACTGCCCGGCGTAGCCGTCGCCGCCACAGCGGTGGGGCTGGCCAGGTGGGAGGTGTCCATCAGCGCCCGCCAGATGGCCGGGTTGGCGGTGCAGGCCGCGTCAGGCAGCCATCGCAGGCCTGATATCGAAGGAACGCCGTCGCTCACCAGTTGGGTCAGCAAATGGCGCCGCTCGATCTCCGGCGAGTGATCGGGGCGCGTGGTGAGCGCGGCCCAGTTTGCTGCGCTGGTGGACTGGAAGTACGACGACCAGGCGCTTCGCCTTGCGACGTACTCTGCCAGGCGCTGGTGCAGCCAGTCGCGCGGCGAGCCTTGGGGCACGAATCGCAGGTCAGTCCGCTCGGGCGGCACCGCGGGCCGGCCGGCTTCGGCCTGCGCCATGCCTGGCCGCCACTGTTGCAGCACCGCGCCGGCCAGCTTCACGGCGGCCGCTTGCCGACCCAACGCATGCAGCACGTGAACGCGCAGCACCATCTCCTCGGGCGTGGCGGTACGCGGGTCCACCTTGTCATTCGCCGCCATCAGGCAGGCCACACGCTCTACCGGGCTCAGGCCCGCCTGGCCGTGCGCAGCGGCCACCGCAGCCACGGCTTGCAGCCAGCCGCTGGCCTGCACCGCGGCCGCACCCGGAGCGCCCTGGTCAGCCAAGGCGGGCGTCGCACACCAGATCGACAGCGCCTCGCACCCCACCGCCGGAACCGGCCTGGAGGCCATCGCCTCCAAGGTGAGCAGCAGCCCGCGCGCGGCCAGCTCGGCCTGGCGCAGGGGCGTCACGGCCACGAGGTTGAGCGCGAAGTCCAGTTCGCCCTCACTCTCGTCGAAGGGCAGCAACAGCGAGAGCGACTCGCTCCACCGGAACAGCCCGTAGCCCAGCGCCCGCCACTGCTTCAACAAGTCCAGGTTGACGTGGTCGCCGTGCCTCAGCTCGAACACCACCACGGGCTGCTGTTCGGCGAAAAAGCGCCAGCCGCCGGCGATGATCCGCGGCTCCTCGCCCTCGGCGTCGAGCTTGACCAGGCCGATGCGCCGCCCTGGGGCGTGCCGCTCAAGGAAGCCGTCCAGCGCGAACAGCTGCACCCGTTCCACCGCCCCGGTATCGCCACCGCGCCGGTTGAACTCGCTGTGCTCGCTGACGTTGAAATCGGCCTCGCAGTCACGTTCGGCCAAGCCAGCCGGCACCACGGTGATGCGCTCTTCGAAGCCGTTCTCGCGGATGCTGCCCGTCAGCAAGCGGCGGGGGGCCTGCGTCGGCTCGAAGGCCCAAACGTGGCTGTCGGGTCCGCAACGGGCCATCTCCAGCGCGTAGAAGCCATGGTTGGCGCCGATGTCC
Source organism: Rubrivivax sp. (assembly GCA_044345715.1). Classification (GTDB taxonomy): domain Bacteria; phylum Pseudomonadota; class Gammaproteobacteria; order Burkholderiales; family Burkholderiaceae_C; genus Rubrivivax. The sequence continues at coordinate 2,042 of JBIJAP010000399.1, read as the reverse complement.
AGCGCGTCCTCGCCGGGCCGCATCAGGTGGCGCACCAGCGCGATCTCGGACTCGAACCAGCGCTCTTGTTCGAGCGCCACATAGGTGCTGAGGCTGCTGAGCGACGGCGGCAGCTGCAGGCGCAGGCCGCTGGCGAGCTGCACGGTCCAGGGGCGGGTGTCGCAGGCGTTCATGCGGGATGACCGATCGGCGGTTGGCCAATCGCGGCGGCCAGCTCCTCGGCCGCCACGTGCTGCGGCGGCAGTCCTTCGCACCACCGCCGCCACACCGTCGTCATTGCGGCTTCGAGGCGCCGTGTGTAAGCAGCGGTGTCGAACAACGGCAGCTGCAGCCGGTTGTCCACCAGGTGCGCGCGCAGGCCCGGCAACACCTCTGGGTCCGTGGCCATGGTCACCAGCGCGGCTTCGTAGTCTTCGACCGAGCCCATCGCCAGGGCTTCCAGCCCGACGGCCGCCAGGATGCTGGCCGCCACGCGCGACGCGAAGCTCTCCCCCGGCAGCGTCAGCACCGGTACGCCGGCCCACAAGGCATCGGCGGCCGTGGTGTGGGCGTTGTACGGCCAGGTGTCGACGAAGACGTCGGCCAGCGCCAAGCGCGAGAAGTGAACGTCGTAGGGCACGTGTGGCGCAAACACGATGCGCTCCGGCGCAATGCCATGCAGCGCAGCCTCGCGGCGCACGTTGTCGTGCAACTGCCCGTTGCTCTCCCGGATCCACAGCACCGCTCGCGGCACGCGGCGCATCACACGACACCAGGCGTCAAAGGCCTGCGGGCCAATCTTGTAGGTGTGGTTGAACGTGCACATCACGAACGCGTCTTCCGGCAGGCCGGCCTGGGCACGCGTCATCGGTTGCGGCAGCGGGCGCCCGCGCCCGTTGGGCTGGAAGCAACCGGGCAGCTGCACGATCTGTTCGCTGAACTGCGCCTCGTGGGCCAGCGGCGCCGCGATGGCGTCGCCCACGAAGTAGTCGATGAAGTTCGCGCCGGTCGTGCCCGGGTAACCCAGGTAGCCCAGCTGCAGCGGCGCTGGCCGCGCCGCGAACACGCCCAGGCGGTGGCCGCGGGTGTGCCCGGCCAGGTCCACCAGCATGTCGATCTCGTCGGCACGCACGCGGGCAGCTGCTTCGGCGTCGGACTGGCCGCGGATATCCACGAAGCGGTTGGCCGCGGCGGCGATGCGCGCCCGCAGAGGCGAGCCGTCGTCGGGCCCGCTGCTGTACAGCACCACCTCGAAGCGGCTGCGGTCCATCTGCTCCAGCACCTCCACGAGCAGCTGAGACACGGGGTGCTCGCGGAAGTCGTAGCTCACAAAGCCCACGCGCACGCGGTCACGCGCCGCCCGCTGCGCGCGCGCAGCGGCGTCCAGACGCGGCAGCAGCCGGGTGCCGGCCTGGAAGGCTGCGGACTCCTGCGCCGCCGCCACGCGCTGCAAGGCCGCCGGCAAGGGCAACGACAGGGTGCCGAAGGCCGCCACCACGCGCGGGCGCTGCTGCGGGCTCTCCGAGAGGCCGCGCGCGATGTTCTCGATGTCGGCGTCGAGCTCGCTCCAGTCGGCGATGAAGCGCTTCTCGAACGACAGCTGGTTCTGCGTCTCGAGGCTGTCGGGCTGCAGGGCCCGGACGGTCTTCAGGCACTCCACGGCCTCGCGCTTGAGGAACTGGTCGCGGAACGCGTCGGCCATCAGGATGTGCACGGCCACGACGCCCGGGTTGACACCGAGCGCCCGGATCAGCACGTCCAGCGCCTCGCGCGGGCGGCACAGCGCCAGCAGCATGCTGGCGTGTCGCGCCATCGACTCGGGATCCTGGGTGCCGGCGGCCTCCAGCGCCGTGAACACCGCCACACTCTCGGCGTAGCGATGCTGGCTGGCCAGCACGTCGCCCAGTACCTGCTGGCCCAGCACGTGAGCGGGCTCCAGCGTCAGCAGCTGGCGCGCGGCGGCCTCGGCAGCCTCGAAGGCACCGGCGCGGCGCCGCGCATTGGCCAGATTCAACCAGTACAAGGCGTCGCCGGGCGTGGCGCGGGTCGCCGTCTCGACAGCC
>JBIJAP010000398.1:0-3579 GCA_044345715.1 Rubrivivax sp. | reverse complement strand
GTCCTTCTTGAAGTAGTCGCCGAAGCTGAAGTTGCCCAGCATCTCGAAGAAGGGGTGGTGCCGTGCGGTGTAGCCCACGTTGTCGAGGTCGTTGTGCTTGCCGCCGGCACGGATGCACTTCTGCGCCGTGGCGGCGCGGCTGTACGGCCGCTTGTCGAAGCCCAGGAACACGTCCTTGAACTGGTTCATGCCGGCGTTGGTGAACAGCAGCGTCGGGTCGTCGCCCGGGATCACCGGGCTCGAGGCCACGACCTGGTGGCCCTGGCGCTCGAAGTAGCTCAGGAAGGTGGCGCGGATCTGGTTGGCTTTCATCGTTGTCTTTCTGCGTAACTCAAGGAGATCGGTCGAAGCGGTCAGCTGTAGGTCGGGATGCCCATGCGGGCGGCGGCGGCCGCCAGTGCGCGGTCGCGCGTGGCCAGCGCGGCGGAGAACTGCGCCGCCATCGTGATGTACGTGGCGTCGTAGGGGGTGAGCTCGTGCTCCTGGGCCGCGTCGAAGTGACGCTGCGCCATCGTGTGCGAAGGGCCGATCACGTCGACGCGCAGGTCGGCGATGCGCCTGAACAGCGCGTCGACATCGGCGGCCAGCAGCCGGCCGCGCTTGAGGTTCATGCGCATCGCGCTGGCGATCTCCAGCGGCCAGATGAAGGGCGCCGCGAGCTCGTCCTTCAGCACGGTGGCCATGCTGGGCGGCTGCTCCTCGTCGGGCATCACCAGCGCCATGGCATACGAGGAGTCGAGGACGATCAACGCCGCCCCTCGCGCACCCAATCGAGGATTTCCTCTGGCGTGATGGGGCCGCCGCGCGCAATCATCTGGCGGCCGATGGCCTGCATGCCCTTGATGGCTTCCAGCCGCTGCAGCACCAGTTCAGGCGTCACCTTGCCCGGGCCGATCGGCACGATCTTCGCCACCGGCTTGTTGTGCCGCGTGATGATGGTCTCTTCGCCGCGCTCGGCACGGGCGATGAGCTCCGACAGGTGTGTCTTCGCCTCGAACAGACCCACGGATTCCATGGCTCGCCCCGGGTTGGTTGAATCAACCAGATTGTAGGTGCTGAGCTCGGTCGCGCGGCTGCTGCGTGCCGGCTACAGTGCCGCGCTCCCGCCGCTCTTCTAGGCCCGACACGATGGACACCCCGACCGCCCCTCCCTCCCCTCTGGCCTTGCTCGCTGACCCCGGCCTGCTACGCACCGAAGCCCTGATCGGCGGCGAGTGGCTCAGCGCCAACGACAGCAGCGCCCGCTTCGCGGTGACCGACCCCGCCACCGGCGCCGAGCTCGCCCAGGTGGCCAACTGCGGCGCGGTGGAGGCCGCCGCCGCCATCAGCGCCGCCGAACGCGCCTGGCCGCTGTGGCGCGCGCGCACTGCCAAGGAGCGCCATGCCGTGCTGATGCGCTGGTTCCAGCTCATCGTGCAGCACGCCGACGACCTGGCGCGCCTGATGACGGCCGAGCAGGGCAAGCCGCTGGCCGAGGCGCGCGGCGAGGTGGTCTACGGCGCCAGCTTCATCGAGTGGTTCGCCGAAGAGGGCCGGCGGCTCTATGGCGAGACCATCCCCAGCACCGACGCCAACAAGCGCTACCTGGTGCTGAAGCAGCCCATCGGCGTGTGCGCGGCCATCACGCCGTGGAACTTTCCGATCGCGATGATCACGCGCAAGGTGGCGCCGGCGCTGGCGGCGGGCTGCCCGGTGGTCATCAAGCCGGCCGAGCAGACGCCGTTGTCGGCGCTGGCCCTGGCCGAGCTAGCACAGCGCGCCGGCATGCCAGCGGGCGTGCTGAACCTGCTGCCGGCCGACGCGGCGCGCTCCATCGACATCGGCCAGGTGCTGTGCACCAGCGATGTCGTGCGCCACCTCTCGTTCACCGGCAGCACCGAGGTCGGCCGCATCCTGATGCGGCAGTGCGCCGGCACGGTGAAGAAGCTGAGCCTGGAGCTCGGCGGCAACGCGCCCTTCATCGTGTTCGACGACGCCGACATCGACGCTGCTGTCGAGGGCGCCATCGCCAGCAAGTACCGCAACGCCGGGCAGACCTGCGTGTGTGCCAACCGCCTGTACGTGCAGGCCGGTGTGCACGACGTGTTCGTGGAGAAGCTGGCCGCACGCGCCGCAGCGCTGAAGGTGGGCAACGGCTTCGAGCCCGGCGTGGCCGTGGGCCCGCTGATCGACGAGGCCGCCATGGCCAAGGTGCAGGAGCACGTGGCCGACGCGCTGGCCAAGGGCGCGCGCATCGTCACCGGCGGTGCCGCGCAGGAGGGCAGCAAGAGCTTCTTCACGCCCACGGTGCTGGCCGGCGTGACGGCCGAGATGCGATGCGCGAAGGAAGAGACCTTCGGCCCGGTGGCGCCGGTGTTCCGCTTCGAGACCGAGGCCGAGGCCATCGAGCTGGCCAACGCCACCGAGTTCGGCCTCGCGAGCTATTTCTACAGCCGCGACATCGGCCGCGTGTTCCGCGTCGCCGAGGCGCTGGAGTACGGCATGGTGGGCATCAACACCGGGCTCATCAGCACGGCCGAGGTGCCGTTTGGCGGCGTCAAGCAAAGCGGCCTCGGCCGCGAGGGCGCGCGGCAGGGCATGGATGACTACGTCGAGCTCAAGTACCTCTGCCTCGGCGATGTGCTGAAGTAGTCAGTGGCCGTTGGCGTCGGTCTTCGTGCCCTCGCTCAGCGTGTGCACGTGGCCGGCGTCGTCGTCGGCCGCGCGCAGCGCACGGATGGCGGCACTGGCGCCCTGCATCAGCAGGCCCAGGTCGGTGCCCACGGCCATGAACTCGAAGCCCATCGCGCGGTAGCGCGTGGCGGCCTCGGCGGTGGCGCCCAGCGTGCCGATGGGCATGCCCAGCGCCTTGGCGCGGCGTGCGGCGTCGGTCATCGCGGCCATCACTGCCGGGTGCGTGAAGTGGCCGACATGGCCCATCGAGGCCGACAGGTCGGCAGGGCCGATGAAGAGCGCGTCCACGCCCGGCACCGCCGCGATGGCTTCGAGCTGCGCCAGCGCTTGCGGTGTTTCGAGCTGCACGATCACCGCCAGCCCCTTGTTGGCGTGGCGCAGGTAGTCGGGCGTGGTGCCAAAGCGCGAGGCGCGCGTCGCGCCCGCCATGCCGCGCACGCCCTCGGGCGGGTAGCGCGTGGCCGCCACGGCACGCGCGGCCTCGGCGGCGTCCTGCACGAACGGGAACAGCACCGTCTGTGCGCCGGCATCGAGCACACGCTTCACCACCACGGCGTCGTTCCAGGGCACGCGCACCACCGGCACCATCTTCGTGTTGCCCACGGCCTGCAGCAGGTGCACCACCTCCATCAGGTCGGCCGGGGCGTGCTCCATGTCGATCACGCCCCAGTCGAAGCCGGCGTGGCCCAGGGCCTCGGCCACCAAGGGGCTGGCGCTGGAGATCCAGGTGCCGATGGGCGCACGCGCGCCGCGGGCCTTGAGCAGGTGGCGGAAAGGATTCATCGATTCGTCCTAGGAGCGTGGGTGGCAGAAATCCGGCCCCGCGCCGGGGCGGCCAAAGTCACTGGCGTAGGCGCGTCGTGCAGCGCGGGCTGTACGCCCGCGCCAGCGACGCAACACCCGCCA
>JBIJAP010000397.1:0-3588 GCA_044345715.1 Rubrivivax sp. | reverse complement strand
CATCCAGTTCGCGAAGCCCACGAACGCCGGCATGATGGCGCCGAAGACCATGATCAGGCCGTGCATCGTGGTCAGCTGGTTGAACAGCTGCGGGTTCACGAACTGCAAGCCGGGCTGGAACAGTTCAGCGCGGATACCCAGCGCCAGCACGCCACCGATCATCAACATCGCGAAGCTGAACAACAGGTACATCGTGCCGATGTCCTTGTGGTTCGTCGCGAACACCCAGCGCCGCCAGCCGTGTGGCTTGTGGTCGTGGTCGTCGTGCGCGTGGTCGTGGCCGGCTGCGTGGCCATGCGGGGGAAGAACGGCGCTCATGGGGTCAGGCCTCTCGAATCAGGTGTCTGTCGGCAGACGATCACTTGCGGGCGGCAACGATCTCGGCAGGCTGGATCACCTTGCCGGTCTTGTTGGTCCACGAATTCTTGGTGTAGGTCACGACGGCGGCGATCTCGGTGTCCGAGAGCTGCTTCCATGCCGGCATCGCGCCGTTGGCCGCGCCGTTGAGCAGGATCTGGATCTGCTGGGCCGCGTCGTTCAGCACGATGGCGCTGCCATCGAGCGCCTTGATGGGGCCGGCGCCCTTGCCGTCGGCCTTGTGGCAGGCGGCGCAGTTGGCGTTGTAGACCTTCTCGCCGCGGGCCAGCAGGGGCGCCAGTTCCCAGACCTTGCTGGGGTCGTCGGCTTTGGCCTGCATTGCCTTCTTCTTGGCATCGACCCACTTGGTGTACTCGTCCTGCGTCACCACCTTCACGTGGATCGGCATATAGGCGTGCTCCTTGCCGCAGAGCTCGGCGCACTGGCCGTAGAAGTCGCCGGTCTTCTCGGCGCGGAACCAGGTGTCGCGCACGAAGCCGGGGATGGCGTCCTGCTTGACGCCCAGCGACGGCACCATCCAGGCGTGGATCACGTCGTTGGCGGTGGTGACGATGCGAACCTTCTGGTTCACCGGCACGACCATCGGGTTGTCGACCTTCAGCAGGTAGTCGTCGCCGGCGGGCTTGCCCATGTCGCTCATGACACGGTGCGAGGCGTCGAGTGCGGACAGGAAAGCGATGCCCTCGCCTTCGCCCTTGAGGTAGTCGTAGCCCCACTGCCACTGGTAGCCGGTGGCCTTGATGGTGAGGTCGGCGTTGCTGGTGTCCTTCATCGCGACCACGGTGCGCGTGGCCATCGCGCCCATGGCGATGACGATGATGAAGGGCACGATGGTCCAGGCAATCTCGACGGCCACGCTCTCGTGGAAGTTCGCCGGCTTGTGGCCGAGCGACTTGCGGTGCTTCAGGATCGAATAGAACATGACCCCGAACACGGCGAGGAAGATCACCGTGCAGACGATCAGCATGAACCAGTGCAGCCAAGCCTGCTGCTCGGCGATCTTGCTGGCCGCCGGGTGCAGGTTGAGCTGGTTGACCGCCGGGCCGCCGGGCAGGTCGTTCACGGCCCAGGCCGCGCCCGAGGCCAGCGTGGCACTCAGGGCCGCACCGGTGACAAGGCTCGCCTGTTGCAGGCGCTGCCAGAGGGAAGTCGATCGGATCATCGGTTTCACTTCAGGGTCGGTTGTCGTTCTCGGGGCCGCGGCGCAGGGCCGTGCGGATCTCTTGGGCCAGGGCGGCACGGAGTTCGGGGCGCACGAAGCGGCCGACACACACGCTGCCACCCCGCCCGCTCAACTGCACCAGGGAACCCTGGCCGGCGGCAGGCTCGACAGCGAGCCATTCGGTATCGAGGTGAACCTGCTCCATGCGCGAGCCGACGCTCAGCTCGACATGCAGCGAGCGGCCCTCGAACGTGATGGTCTCGTGGTCGCCGGCGTGCCGCGCGAACACCAGCATGGCCACGCCCACGGCGACGAGCTCGATGCCGGCGAAGGCCGCCACGTAGGGCGCGCCCTGGGCCACGAAGAAGGCAGACACCAGCAGCGACACCGCGCACAGCGACAAGTACACCAGGCCCAGTTGGCGCGGCGTGATCGAGCAGTTGCGGCGCAGCGACCATTGCAGCGCCGGCCGGCCACCCGGGCCCGGGTTCAGCAGCCGGCGCCCGAACGAGGAAGTCGTCCGGGGGGCGAGAGCCCAGGGTGCGGAAACGGCGGTGACAGACATGCGGATGGCGGGTACTGCGGACTGCGGCGAACTGCGGCGGATTGAAGCGTTCGAGGGCCTTGGCGCAGATGCGTCCCGCTGGCGGAACCGAGGCCTCTGGCGGGCTGTCACCCTGCCCGCAGAGGCCCGTCAGGCAAGCCCTCATTCGCGCGGCATTCTAGCCCAGCGTCCCGTCAGTACTGACCTGGATCAAGCGCGGCGAGCACCGCGCCACATGCGTCAGTGCAGCGTCAGCGCCGGGGGGCCGGCGGGGCTCGGCGCACCATGCGGCGCAGGTCTTCCAGGGCCACGGTCGTCTCGGCGGCCAGGCGCGCCCGCGGTGGCGGCTTGAAGGCGTGGCCGTAGACGAGTTCGAACTCCAGCGTGATGCGCCCATCGCGGCCGGCAGCCTGCTGAAGCGCCTGCAGCAGCCGCTGCCGCCAGCGGGGCGAGCGCAGACCTGCCGGACGCTGCAGCGAGGCATTGAGGCCCAGGCTGCGCAGCTCGGCCAGCGCCGCGCCTGCGTCAGCCCAGGTCAGGCGCACGGTCTCCTGGTCCATCACCGGGTCGGCGAAGCCGGCGCGCACCAGCATGTCGCCGAGGTCGTGCATGTCGACCAGCGGTGCCAGCGGCGCCGGCCAGCCCTGGGCGGCATACAGCGCCGACAGCGATTGCAGGGTGCCGGGCCCGACCGTGCAGAACATCACGAAGCCATCGACGGCGAGTGCGCGGTGCCAGGCGGCCAGCAGGCCCTGCGGCTCGGCCACCGTGTGCAGCAGCATCGTGCTCCACAGCAGTTGCGCGACGCCCGCGGGCAGCTGGTTCGGGGCCACCACCGCGGGCGACCTGTCACGTCCGAGCAACCCACGCCACCAAGGCCGGCTCTCGGGCGCGCGGCCCAGGCCGTCGGGATCGACCCAGAACGCCTGGGCATCGGGGTAGGCCGCGGCCAGCAACGTGTGGTCGTGGCACGCCTGCAGCCCCCAGTCGACGACCTGCTGCGGCTTCAGGCGCACGATGCCCAGGCGTTCGGCCATGCGACGCGCGGCCTCGGCGTGCAGCCAGGGGGGTTCAGTGGCGGATCGCAGCCGCTGGCGCCAGCGCGCCAGAGCCCGCGCATCCACCGGGCGCGGCGCAGCGGCTTCGGGCTCGGGCAGCTCGGTCCGGGGCACTTCAGTCTGGGGCACGAGCATGCGTGGCAGTATAGAAAGGCCATGCATCCTCCGGTCCTGCCCGCCCTGCTCTCCGTGCCGCCGCAGGCCGGGCGCGCCGGCCTCGCGACCCAGTGCGAGCTGTGCCGGCAATGGACCCAGGGCGACGCCCTCTGCGCCGATTGCGAGGCCTGCTACGCCCAGCCGCGTCTGCGCTGCGCCTGCTGCGCCCTGCCCACGGGCACGGCAGTGGCACGCTGTGGCGTTTGCCTCGCCACGCCCGAGCTACCCTACACCTGCACCGTGGCCGCCGTGGACTACGCCTTCCCCTGGGACAGCCTCGTCACGGCCTT
>JBIJAP010000044.1:0-13617 GCA_044345715.1 Rubrivivax sp. | reverse complement strand
TGGCGGATCACGCGCTCCGGGAAGCTCAGCTTGCTGTGTGCGCCGGCACCGAGGCCGAGGTAGTCGCCGAAGGCCCAGTAGTTGAGGTTGTGCACGCAGCGGTGGCCTTCGCGCGCAAAGGCGCTGACCTCGTAGCGCGCCAGGCCGGCGGTGGCGGTGCGCTCGGTGATGAGATCGAGCATGTCGCTGGCCAGGTCGTCGTCGGGCAGACCGGGCGGCGGTGCGCTGGCGAATCGCGTGTTGGGCTCGAGCGTGAGGTGGTAGATCGACAGGTGCGGCGGCGCGAAGGACATTGCGGTGCCGAGCTCGCGCTCGAGGCCGGCCAGCGTCTGCCCCGGCAGCGCGTACATCAGGTCGAGGTTGAAGCTGTCGAAGCTGCTGGCGGCTTCTTCCAGCGCGGCGCGGGCCTGCGCGCCGTCGTGCACGCGGCCGAGCACGGCCAGTGCTGCGTCGTCGAAGCTCTGCACGCCCACCGACAGGCGCGTCACGCCGGCCGCGCGGTAGCCACGGAAGCGCTCGCGCTCGAAGGTGCCGGGGTTGGCCTCGAGCGTGATCTCGCAGCCGGGCTCGAAGGGCAGCCGCGCGCGCAACTCGGCCAGCAGCTGGTCGATGGCCGCCGGCGCAAACAGGCTGGGCGTGCCGCCGCCGATGAACACGCTCACGATGCGCCGGCCCCACACCAGCGGCAGGCTGGCTTCGAGGTCGGCCACGAGCGCGGCGATGTAGCGCGTGGCGGTGTCGTCGTCGAGCGTGGCGGCGCGCAGCTCATGGCTGTTGAAGTCGCAGTACGGGCACTTCTTCAGGCACCAGGGCAGGTGCACGTACAGCGCCAGCGGCGGCGGCGCGGCGAAGCGCAGCGTGCCAGGGCGCATGTGGTGTTCCAGGCCCGGCAGCGGGCCGGCGTCATCGGCCGGGGCCGCCGCGGCCACCACCGGCGGCAGCGGCTTCACAGGCCCCAGACCTCGCGCAGCTGCTCGCGCAGCGACACCATCGCGCGGGCTCGGTGGCTGAGGCCGTTCTTGGTGCCGGCATCGAGCTCGGCCACGCTGCGGCCAAGCTCAGGAATGAACATCAGCGGGTCGTAGCCAAAGCCCTGCGCGCCGCGCGGCGCCTCGAGGATGAGCCCCGGCCAGCGGCCCACCGCCACCAGCGGCTGCGGGTCGGTCGCGTGGCGCAGCGCCACCAGCGTGCTGATGAAAAACGCGCGCCGCGGTGCGCCCGGCTGCGCCGCCAGGTCGGACAACATGCGTTCGTTGTTGCGCGCGTCCTGCAGCCGGCGTACGGTTTCGCGGTCGGCCTCGCGGTCACTCAGCGGTTCGACAAGCCCGCCGTAGTGCGCCGAGATCACGCCCGGCGCGCCCCCCAGCGCATCGACGCACACGCCGGAGTCGTCGGCCAGCGCCGCACTGCCACTGGCGGCTGCGGCATGGCGGGCCTTGGCCAGCGCGTTCTCGATGAAGCTGGCGTGCGGCTCCTCGGCCTCGTCAATGCCCAGCGCACGCTGCGGCAGCAGGGCCAGTGGCAGATCGGCCAGCAGCGCCTGCAGCTCGGCCAGTTTTTTGGCGTTGTTCGACGCCAAGACCAACTGCACCACTGCCATCAGCTCAGGCTCAAGGCGCGCCGCTGCAGCTGCACGAGGTCGGCGATGCCCTGGGTGGCCAGGGCCATCAGCGCGTCCATCTCGGCGCGGCTGAAGGGCACGCCTTCGGCCGTGCCCTGCACCTCCACGAACCCACCCGAGCCCGTCATCACGACGTTCATGTCGGTATCGCAGGCCGAGTCTTCGGTGTACTCCAGGTCGAGCAGCGGCGTGCCCTCGACGATGCCCACCGAGACCGCCGCGACGGCATCGCGCAGTGGGTTGGCGACGATGCGGCCCTGCTTCAGCAGCACCGAGACGGCGTCGTGTGCCGCCACCCAGGCGCCGGTGATGGCCGCGGTACGCGTGCCGCCATCGGCCTGCAGCACGTCGCAGTCGAGCGTGATGGTGCGCTCGCCCAAGGCGGCGAGGTCGAACACCGCACGCAGGCTGCGGCCGATGAGGCGCTGGATCTCCTGCGTGCGCCCGCTCTGCTTGCCCTTGGCGGCCTCGCGATCGGAGCGCGTGTGCGTGGCGCGCGGCAGCATGCCGTACTCGGCCGTCACCCAGCCTTCGCCGCTGCCGCGCTTGTGCGGCGGCACGCGGTCTTCGACCGATGCGGTGCACAGCACCCGCGTGGCACCAAAGCTCACGAGCACCGAGCCTTCGGCGTGCTTCGTGTAGCCGCGCTCAAGGGTGACGGGGCGCAGGGAATCGGCCAGGCGACCGGCGGAACGGGTGTAGCTCATGAGAGGTGGATCCGGGAGATGACCGTTCGGGCTGAGCCTGTCGAAGCCCTGGTGGTTTGCAAGCAGCGCTTCGACAGGCTCAGCGCGAACGGTGGATGGGGGCTCAGCACGAACCGTGGGTAGGTGATCTGCGCGAACGGAGGACGGGATTCAGCGTGCCGGCCGTCCTGAATCAGCGCTTCTTTGCGCTGCTTCTCTGAATGGCCTCGTTGATCTCGCGGATCGAGCGCTCGATCTCCTCGTCATTGAGCTCTTCGCCGCCGATGCTGTCACCACCCAGGCTGGCCTGGATGGTGCTGGCGAAGACATCGTCACCCAGCGCGGTGGTGGAGACGCCACCGCTGGTGTCGAGCACTTCTGCCGCTTCCCACTCGACGGCCAACACGGTGACGTTGTCGCTGCGCTCGCCGGCGACGCGCAGCGCCTGCTCCACCAGCTCGGGCACGGCGTCGGAGATCGGCCGCGTGGTCAGGATGTCAGTGATGATGGCGTCGGACACGCTGCCCCACAGGCCGTCGGAACACAGCATGACCTTGTCGCCCGGCTTCACCAGCAGCGGGCCTGCGGTATCGACCACCGGGCGGCCGGGGCTGCCCAGGCAGGTGAACAGCACGTTTCGATTCACCTTGTCGGGCATCGGCACCACCTGCGACAAGCTGTTCTGCAGCTCGCTGTAACTGTGGTCGCGCGTGCGCGCCACGAGCTTGTCGCCACGCACGAGGTACAGCCGCGAATCGCCGCAGTGGGCCCAATAAGCGGCGCTACCCTGCAACAGGCAGGCCACGATGGTGGTGCGCGGCGTGTCCAGCAGGGCACGTTCGGTGGCATAACGCAGCAACTGATGGTGGCCGGCGACGATGGCGTCATGCAGAAAACGCAGCGGCTCCACCAGCCGGGGCTTGGCCTCGCGCTGGAAGTACGCCGACAGCGTCTGCAACGCCAACTGCGAGGCCACCTCGCCCTCGGGGTGGCCGCCCATGCCGTCGGCCAGCGCGAACAGCCCCGACTCCCGCGTGTAGCTGTAGCCCATGCGGTCTTCGTTCTTCTCACGGCCGCCGCGGCGGCTGACCTGGTAGACGGAGAAGCGCATGATCCGAGCCCGATCAGCTCTTGGTGCCGGTCTTGATGGACTCGAGCTGCAGCTTCAGCCGCTCGGAAAAGCTCAGCTTGGTGTAGCGGCGCTCGGTCTCACGCGCGAGTTCCTTCTGCAGCGCAAACACGCTCTGCGGCCGGCTCAGCGGATCCAGGCTCATGCACCACTCCGTGACCTCGATGAGGTTGTCGGAGTACACGTTGCGCAGCCGCGAGAGGCTCAGCGCCAAGCGATCCTTCTCGAGCCGCTGGGGTGCGTCGTTCGGCGGATAGCCCTGCATGCAGGCGTAGATGCAGGCGCCGATGGCGTAGATGTCGGTCCAGGGGCCGAGCGTGCCGTCGCGGCGGTACATCTCGGGCGCAGCGAAGCCCGGCGTGTACATCGGGCGGATGAAATTGCCTTCCTTCGAGAGCACCTCGCGCGCCGCACCGAAGTCGAGCATCACCGCCTTGTTGTCGTTGGTGATGAAGATGTTCGCGGGCTTGATGTCCAGGTGCAGCATCTTGTGCTGGTGCACGATGCGCAGGCCGCGGAGGATTTCGTCGAACAGGCTGCGGACGGTGCTCTCGCGGAACACCTTGTCGCGCTTCAGGTCGCGCGCGGTGACGATGAAGTCCTGCAGGGTGTCGCCCTGCAGGTAGTTCATCACCATGTAGACGGTTTCGTTCTCGCGGAAGAAGTTCAGAACCGAAACCACGCTCGGGTGGCTGATCTGCGCGAGGCTGCGCCCTTCTTCGAAAAAACTTTTCAGGCCCAAGCGGTAAAGCGGCTGCTTGTCAGGCTTGACGCGCGGCGTGAGTTCACCCGGGCTGCGCTCCGCCAGGCTGGCAGGCAGGTACTCCTTCACCGCCACCAATTGCTGGCTCTCGCCTTCGGCGAGGTAGACGACCCCGAACCCACCGGCCGCGATCTTCTTGACGACCGTATAGCCGCCCACCACGGTGCCCGAAGGCAAGGGAGCAGGCTTGGGCTTGGACGACATAATCGCCGAGGCTTCTTTCAGGGGTGAGTCGAATGGCGGTTTATAGCATGACGGGTTACGCGATCGCGGCTGCGGCGAGCCCCGCGCCCGAGAGCGGCACGGCCCCGGCCAGCGCCTCCGTCACCGTCGAGGCCCGCTCTGTGAACGGCCGCTTCCTCGACCTGGGTTTCCGCATGCCTGACGAGCTGCGCGGGCTTGAGCCGGTGCTGCGCGACAAGCTCACCGCGGCGTTCCGGCGCGGCAAGATCGAGATGCGCATCGCCACCGCGCGCGAGGGCGACAGCGCCGTGCCGCAACCCAGCTCGGAACAGCTCAACCGCCTGGCCCACCTGCAGGGCTCGATCACGGGCTGGCTGCCCGACGCCCGCAGCTTGTCGGTGAACGAGATCCTTCAGTGGTGCCGTGCCGGCACCGGCAACGAGCGCCTCGACGGCCCTGCACTGGAAGCCGCCGTGCGCTGCATCGAGGGCCTGCGCGAGGCCCGTGCCCGCGAAGGCGCCCGGCTGGCCGCCGTGCTGCTGGAGCGTGTGGCACGGCTGCGCGAACTCGCCGCGCAGGCCCGGCCGCTGGTGCCACAGGTGGTGCACCGACAGCAGGCGCGCTTTCTCGAACGCTGGAACGAGGCACTTGCGGCCGCTCCCGGCGGCCAGACTTTGCCGGCCGAGGCCCTGCACGAGCGCGCCATGGCCGAGGCCGTGGCCTTTGCCATCCGCATCGACGTGGCCGAGGAGTTGGCGCGCCTGGCCTCGCACCTCGACGAGATCGAGCGTCTGCTCAAGGCCGGCGGCGAGCTCGGCAAGCGGCTGGAGTTCCTGATCCAGGAGCTGCAGCGCGAGGCCAACACTTTCGGCAGCAAGAGCGCCGCCGTCGAGCTGACGGCCATCGCGGTGGAGATGAAGGTGGCGGTGGAGCAGATGCGGGAGCAGGTGCAAAACTTGGAGTAGTCCCACGGCGTCTGCTGGCGCCGGATGCTGCCCGCAGCACCCGGGCCGCCGCCTTGGGGGAAAATCCGGCGATGGAAACCCCCGGCAACCTTTTCTGCGTCGCCGCCCCCAGCGGCACCGGCAAGTCCAGTCTCGTGAAGGCCCTGCTCGAGCTCGACTCGCGACTGGCCGTGAGCGTCTCGCACACCACGCGTCGGCCCCGTGGGCAAGAGGTGCATGGCCGCGAGTACTGGTTCATCGAAGAGCCCGAGTTCCGATCCATGGTGGCCCAGGGCGACTTCTTCGAGTGGGCCGAGGTTCACGGCAACCTCTACGGCACCAGCCGCAAGGCCATCCAGGCGCGCCTGGAGCACGGCGACGACGTCGTGCTCGAGATCGACTGGCAAGGGGCGCTGCAGATCAAGCAGATCTTCCCGCACGCGGTGCTGATCTTCATCCTGCCGCCGAGCTGGGAAGAGCTGATGCAGCGCCTGAACCGCCGCGGCGAGGACACGCCCGAGGTCATCGCCAAGCGCATGAGCAACGGCCGCACCGAGGTGGCCCAGGCCCGGCACTTCGACTTTGTTATCATCAACAGCTTGTTCGAAACGGCGCTTTTCGACCTGAAGACGGTCGTCCACAGCCAGCGTCTGAAGTACGCCGCCCAGTTGCGCAACCGCTCGCAGGTGTTCGCAACGCTGGGCCTGGTCTGATTCCCTGCCGAGATAGCCACCGAGACCCCCCATGGCCCGCATCACCGTCGAAGACTGCCTTGCCAAGATCCCCAACCGCTTTCAGCTGGTGCTGGCGGCCACCTACCGCGCCCGCATGCTGAGCCAGGGCCATTCGCCCAAGATCGAGACGAAAAACAAGCCCGGCGTCACCGCGCTGCGCGAGATCGCAGCCGGCGAGGTGGGCATCGAGATGCTGCGCAAGGTGCCGGTCTGACGCTGCACCGGCCTTGACGACAAGGGCGCCCACGGGCGCCCTTTTCAATTCCACGCCTGCGCCGTGAAGGGGCAGGCTTCCGCGCTAAATTCGGGCCATGGGCCTGCGTTCCCTTGCTGCCGAACTGCTGCCTGCCGCCTTGCAGGGGCTGCAGCGTGCGCCGCTGGTGCCGGTAGACCTGGCCCCAGGCCCCGAGGCCTCGAGCTTCGCGGGGCTGCTGGACAAGCTGGCCTACCTGAACAAGGCCGATCTCAAGCAGGTGCGCGAGGCCTACAAGTTCGCCGACGAGGCCCACCTCGGCCAGTTCCGCGCCAGCGGCCAGCCCTACATCACCCACCCCATCGCAGTGGCCGGGCTGTGCGCCGACTGGAAGCTCGACGCGCAGGCCATCATGGCCGCGCTGATGCACGACACGATCGAGGACCAGGGGGTCACCAAGACCGAGCTGATCCAGAAGTTCGGCGCACCTACCGCCGATCTGGTCGACGGCCTCACCAAGCTCGACAAGCTGCAGTTCAACACGCGCGAAGAGAACCAGGCCGAGAGCTTCCGCAAGATGTTGCTGGCGATGGCGCGCGACGTGCGCGTCATCCTCATCAAGCTCGCCGACCGCCTGCACAACATGCGCACGATGCAGGCCATGGCGCCGGCCAAGCGCGGGCGCATCGCCCGCGAGACGCTCGACATCTACGCGCCCATCGCCCATCGCCTGGGCCTGAACGCGATGTACCGCGAGCTGCAGGAGCTGTGCTTCGAGCTGCTGCACCCTTGGCGCCACGCGGCGCTGTCCAAGGCGGTGAAGCGCGCGCGGGGCAACCGGCGCGACATCGTCGAGCGCGTGCAGCGCGACGTGGAGAAGGCCTTCACCACGCACAAGCTCAAGATCCAGGTCTCGGGGCGCGAGAAGACGGTCTACAGCATCTACCGCAAGATGCGCGAAAAGCACGCCGGCTTCGCCCAGGTGTCCGACATCTTCGGCTTCCGCATCGTCGTGCCCTCGCTAACCGACTGCTACGTGGCCCTGGGCCTGCTGCACCAGCTGTACAAGCCGGTGCCGGGCCGCTTCAAGGACTACATCGCCATCCCCAAGGCCAACGGCTACCAGAGCCTGCACACCACGCTGGTGAGCCCGCTGGGCACGGCGGTGGAGTTCCAGATGCGCACCGAGGCCATGCACGCGGTAGCCGAGGCCGGCGTGGCGGCGCACTGGCTCTACAAGGTGGGCGACCCCAAGAACACCAAAGGCAGCAGCGGCCCCGACGGCCGCCTGTCGACGATGTGGCTGCAGAGCCTGCTCGACATCCAGGACGAGACGCGCGACGCGGCCGAGTTCCTTGAGCACGTGAAGATCGATCTCTACCCCGACGCGGTCTACGTGTTCACGCCGCGCAGCAAGATCCTGGCGCTGCCGCGCGGGGCCACGCCGGTGGACTTTGCCTACGCCATCCACTCCGACGTCGGCGACCACACCGTGGCCGCCAAGGTCAACGGCGAGACCGCGGCCCTGCGCACCGAGCTCAAGAGCGGCGACGTGGTGGAGATCATCACCGCGCCCGGCGCCAAGCCCAACCCGGCCTGGCTGAGCATGGTGCGCACAGGCCGCGCGCGCAGCAAGATCCGCCACTACCTCAAGACGCTGGAGAGCGAGGAGTCCCGCGCGCTCGGCGAAAAGCTGCTCGGCCAGGCGCTGCGCGCCGAGGGCCTGCAGCTGCCCAGCGCCGACCCGGCCGACGACCGGGCAGCGGCACTTTGGCAACAACTGGCGCGCTGGGGCGGCAACCGCAACCGTGGCGAGCTGCTGGTCGACGTGGGCCTTGGCCGCAAGATCGCCGTCATCGTGGCCAAGCGCATGGCCCAGCTGCTGGCCGAGGCCGGCATCAAGCCCGATGCCGTGACGCTGAGCCTGACACGCTACGCCAGCGCCGACGACGCCGCGCCCACGCAGGGCGTCGTCTTCGTCGACGGCAGCGAGGGCAATTCGATCCAGCTCGCGCCTTGCTGCCGCCCGATCCCGGGCGACCCCATCGTCGGCTACCTCGGCCGCGGCGAGGGGCTCGTGGTGCATACCGCCGAATGCCCCACCGGCCGCCGCCTCTTCGAGCGCGACAGCGAACGCTGGATGCAGGTCGAATGGGCCGAAGAGGCGACGCGCCCTTTCGACACCAGCCTGCACGTGCTGGTGAAAAACGGCAAGGGCGTGCTGGCCCAGGTGGCGTCGTCGATCAGCAGCGCCGAGGCCGACATCGTGCACATCGACATGGACCCCGAGCCCGTCGAGGAGCAGATCGAGCTGCGGCTCATCGTCAGCGTGCGCGACCGCGTGCACCTGGCCGACGTGCTGCGCACGCTGCGGCGCTCGCCGGTGGTAAGCCGGGTGTCGCGGTACAGGCCAGGCTGAAGCTCGACCCGCGCGGGCCACTAAGGCGCAGCAGGCGCCGGGTAAACCACCTTCAGCACCTCCAGCGTCTCGCGCCCGCCCGGCGTGAGCAACTGCACCTCGTCGCCCTCGCGCGCCTTGATCAGCGCGCGGGCGATCGGCGCGATCCAGCTGATCTCGCCCTGAAGGCTGTCGGCCTCGTCGATGCCCTTGATGGTGACAGTGCGCTCCTCGCCCCGCGCCGTGGCGTAGGTGACGGTGGCGCCGAAGAACACCTGGTCGCTGCCGTGGTGCAGGCTCGGGTCGGCGATCTCGGCGATGTCGAGTCGCTTGGTCAGAAAGCGAATGCGGCGGTCGATCTCGCGCAGGCGCTTCTTGCCGTAGAGGTAGTCGCCGTTTTCGCTGCGGTCGCCGTTCTTGGCCGCCCACGACACGATCTCTACGATCTTGGGCCGCTCGGACTCGATCAGCGAGATCAGCTCGGCACGCAGCCGTTGGTAGCCCTGCGGCGTGAGGTAGTTGCGCGTGCCGGGAGGCAGCGGCGGCAGGCCGCCGGCGTCGTCGTCCTCGTCGAGTCCGTCGCCGGAGGACTCCTTGACGAAAGCCTTGTTCACGGCCGGCGCGGCACGGCGTGCTTCAGCGCACCGTGTTGAAGGTCATCAGCGCGGCGCCGAACTCGTCGGCGCAGTCGCTGCCACCGCCCGAGCACAGCGGCCGCCCGGCCAGCATCGAGCCCTTGCCCTGCCAGGCTTGCAGCAGCCGGGTGGCCTCGTCGCCGCTGGCGAACTCCTTCACCGGCCCGGCCGCCTTGGGCGCCATGCTGTCGAAGCTGCGCGGCAGCGCCGACACCAACACCAGCATGCGGCCGGTGCCCAGCGGCTCCGCAGCCGTGAGCACAAAGCGGTCGCGCGTCGGGAAGCTGTAGGTCTGGCCCTTCTTCACCTGCACGCTGGTGGAGTGTGTGTTGGGCACCAGCAGCGCCAGCGAGCCGTCGGCGCTCTGGCCGACGACGTAGAGGTGGCCATCGCGCTCGGCCGTGAGCTTGAAGCGCACCTGGTCCTTGGCGACGATGCTCAGATCGGTCTTGGCGGCCTCGGCCTTGAGGCCGAAGTCGGCCACCTGGGCCTGCAGGATGCGCTCGAACTCGCGCTCGGTCTCGAAGCGCGGCGGCGGAGCGGGCGGCGGCGGCACGGGGTCAACCCCCGGAGCCGGCGCAGGGGCAGCGGTCGGGGCGACTGCCACGGGGGGCGATCCGGGCGGCGCGGCCGGCTCGGACGTCATCGACCAGATGCCGAAACCCGCCGCGGCCACGACGACAGCGCCGATGCCGACCGCGGCACCACTGCCCTTCTTCTGGGCCGCAGCCGCGGGTGCCGGGGCCGGCTGCGGCAAGGTCTGCGGAAAGGCGGCCGGCGGCGGCGTGCGCATCGACGTCGGCAGGTGGCCGTCGAGCCCCATCTCGTCGCGGAACTGCGCCACTGTCTGGGTGCGCGCCTCGGGCCGCACGGCCAGAGCATGGTCGACCGCGGCCAGGAAAGGCGCGCTGTAGCGGCCTGCGGCCACCTGGGCCAGCGGCTGGTAGGTGTCGTTGAGCAGCCGGCCCACGCTGGGCGGCGGCGTGCGGCCGGTGATGGCGTAGTGCACCACCGCGGCCAGCGCGTACACGTCGGTCCACGGGCCTTGCTTCATGCCCGGGATCTCGGCGTACTGCTCCACCGGCGCGTAGCCGGGCTTGAGGATGACGGTGAGTGCCTGCGTCATGTCGCCGATCACGCGCCGCGCTGCGCCGAAATCGAGCAGCAGCGGCTTGTGGGTGTCGGCCAGCATCATCACGTTGTCGGGCGCGATGTCGCGGTGGTAGCAGTTCTGCTCATGGATGACAAGCAGCGCCTCGGTCAGCGGCTCGAGCATCGTGCGCATCCAGTCCTCGCTGGGCGCCGGCGGCATCGAGCGCAATGTGTCGCGCAGGTTCTTGCCCTCGTAGAACGGCATCACCATGTAGGCGGTGCCGTTCTGCTCCCAGAAGCGGTAGACCTTCACCAGCGACGGGTGGTCGAAGCTGGCCAGGAGCTGCGCTTCGTTGATGAAGCTCTTCATGCCGGCGTCGAAGGTCTCGCGGTAGCGCTCGCTCTTGATCTGCACCTGGCTGGACTCGGTGCGCGCGGCCAGCGAGCTCGGCATGTACTCCTTCAGCGCCACGCGGCGCTTGAGCATGGTGTCCAGAGCCAGGTAGACGATGCCGAAGCCGCCTTCGCCGATGAGGCCTGTGATCTCGAACTCGTGCAGCCGTGTGCTCTTGGGCAGACCGTTTCCCATGTCGTGCGCCGGCGCCGCCGGCTTGGGCGATGGCACGATGACCTGCGTCTTGTCGATGCCGAGGTCGATGGCTGTCGGGTTCGATCCCGTCGGCGGCGTAATTTGGGTTCGGTCGTCGTCGGGCGCGACGGGCGTCATGGGCGGCTGCAGTGGTGCGCGAAGGCGGCATTGTCGCAGCCGCGCAACCGGCTGCGTGCTACGCGTGGCCCGCAGCCATCGTCAGGGCAGTTGACCGTCGGCCAGCAGAACCCGCTCGCCATCGAGGAAGCGGCGGGCGAAGATGCGTGCCGGCTCGCCCGTGGCGGGGCTGTCGATGAGTTCGGCAATGGTCTCGTCGCGCCGCCACTGCAGGTGGCGCGACACGTACTCGGCGTTGTAGGCGTCAACGGCGCGCTGGAAGCCATGCATCTCGTGCGTCACCCACAGGGTGCAGGCCAGCAGCACCGCCAGGCCGGTGTCCACTGCCACCCAGCGCATGACGACGCCAGTGAACACCAGCAGCACGATCAGCGGCGCCAGGCCGACGGTCAGCGCGGTACGACGCTGCTGCGGGGGGGCGTAGTCGGGCAGGCTGTGCGGCATGTCGTGGGCTCCTGCCGAAGGTATACGGCAGTGGCGCCTGCGGCATCACCCGGATCAGCAGCGGTCTGGCCCGGCAAATCGCCGGCCGCGCCGGGCTCGGCACGCCGGGCGCGGATTCGGCCGGCAGCACGAAGAACGGCTCCCGCTGGCGCACCCGCTCGGCCGAGCGCTTGACCACGACACGCGCGATCGGCCCCAGGTGCGCCGACAGCAGCCTCACCGCCTGCTCCAGAACGGCGTCGTTGACGGGCGTGAGGCTGCTGATGCCGGTGCCCGCCGTCGACCCACCCGCGACCCCGGTGCCACCCCCAGCCTTGGACGAGGCGCCGAGGAAGACCTCGAGGGCCTGCGGGCTCGTGATCTGCTCGGCCAGGCGCATCCGCAGGCTGGGCAGGTCGTGGCTGATCCACTCGCGGACGGCCACGCCGACGGCCAACACGAGCACGAAGATCGGGTTGAACTTGGCAAGCAGCTTCATCGTGAGGTCTCCAGGGCAGATGCCGCGGGTTCGGCAGAGCAGCGCGGCAGCTCGCGGCGCAGCATCGGCTCGACCACGAGCCAGGGCATCACAGCGGCGCAGCCAGGGCTGAGGCGCTCCTTCAGCGACAGCGGCACGTTGCAGTGGCGGCCGATCAGGGCCCTGGTGTCGACTTCGGCAAACAGCACGGGAGCCTCAGACCCGATCTGCTTGACGACCACGCCCTGGAACGGCTTCAGCTCGAAGGCCGGGTTCGGCTGCCCGGCCTTGGCCGTTGACTGCGTCTGCTTGACCACATCGCGAGCAGGTAGACCAAGCTGCGGGCCCACTTGAGCCGCAGCAGGCCGGTCTGCTCGAGGGTCTCGACGATGCTGCCGGCCGGCAGGCGCGCGCCGGCCACGGCCACCAGCGCGTGAGGCCCGTCACAATGAACCGCACAAGCCCGCATGCACCACCCGTCCCCATCCATGCCTTCGACACCGCCCACCGCCTGGAACGACGGCCTGCGCGTCTTCGAGCGCGGCTGGCTGTCGTCGAACAACGTGCTGCTGCACGGAGAGCCCGACGAAGGCGCCGTGCTGGTCGACGCCAGCCACACGCTGCACGCCGCGCAGACGGTGGCGATGACGCACGCGGCACTGGGCCGCGAGACCCTGGTGCGTGTCGTGAATACGCACCTGCACTCCGATCACTGCGGCGGTAACGCGGCGCTGCAGCGCGAGTTCGGCTGCGGCATCCACATCCCGCCGGGGCTGTTTCCCTCGGCCCGCGAGTGGGACGCCGACGCACTGAGCCACGCCACCACCGGCCAGACCTGCGAACGCTTCGAGCCCGACGGCGTGATCGCCCCCGGCGACGTCCTCCAGGTCGGCCGCCGGCGCTGGCAGGTGCTGGCCGCGCCGGGGCACGATCCGCACGCGATCATGCTGTTCGACGAAGAGGCCGGCGTGCTGATCAGCGCCGACGCGCTGTGGCAGAACGGCTTCGGCGTCGTCTTCCCCGAGCTCGACGGCGAACCCGGCTTTGCCGAGGTGGGCGCTGTGCTCGACCTGATCGACGAACTCGCGCCGCGCCAGGTGATCCCCGGCCATGGTGCACCGTTTTCCGACGTGACCGAGGCGCTGTCGAGGGCACGGCGGCGCCTGGCCGGTTTTCATGCCGATCCGCAGCGCCACCTGCAGCACGGCGCGCGCGTGCTGATGAAGTACCACCTGATGGAGGCGCGCAGCCAGCCTTGGCCCGATTTGCGCGACTGGCTGAGCACCACGCCGTTGATGGCCACCGTGTGGCAGCGGCTCGGCCGGCCCGAAAAGGAACTGACCACCTGGGGCCAAGGCGTGCTGCGCTCGCTGGTGGACAGCGGTGCGCTCGCGTGGCGCGATGGTGTCGTGCACGACGCCTGAGCCGAACTCCGCCCGCGAAACGACAAACGGGTTAGACGCCGAAGCGTCTAACCCGTTGTTCTAGTGTTTAATTGCAAAAAACAGCGATATTGTATGATGTCAGCCTTGTGTGGCCGAAGGTGGTCTCATGGCGCGAGTGGCGGTGGCGTTGTCCTGTACTGCAGAGGTTGTGAGTGAGCTTGAGCGG
>JBIJAP010000043.1:0-13690 GCA_044345715.1 Rubrivivax sp. | reverse complement strand
CGCCGCGCTGCTGCACATCGACGTCGACCACTTCAAGCGCATCAACGATCTCTACGGCCACGCCGCCGGCGACCGCGCGCTGCAGCTCGTGAGCCAGGCCATGCTCGAAGCCCTGCGCGCGCACGACGTCCCCGGCCGCCAGGGCGGCGACGAGTTCGTGCTGCTGCTGCGCCGCACCACCCCCGCGCAGGCACTGCGCGTGGTGCAGCGCATCACCGCCGAGGTGCAGCAGCGGGCACCGATGCGCCAGTTGCCGACCGTGTCGCTGTCGGTGGGTGTCGTGCAGGTGGCCTTCGGCGAGGGCGTGGCCGCCGCGCTGCGCCGCGCCGACCAGGCCCTGTACGAGGCCAAGCGCCAGGGCCGCAGCTGCGCCGTCACCGCCGAGGGCAACGAGGTCACGCCGGTGTTCGGGATCTCGCGCCCGCTGGGCCTGCAAGCGGCCTGACCGGGCAGGGCGGCCCGCGCCGGGATAATCCGGCTGCATGTGGACCGCCGTTCTTGCTGTCGCTACTGGTGCCGCACTCGGCGCGCTGGCGCGCTGGGGTTTGTCGAACGCACTGAACGGGCTGTTTCCACAACTGCCGGCGGGCACGCTGGTGGCCAATCTCGTGGGCGGCTACGGCATCGGGCTGGCGATGGCCTTGTTCGCGCAGGCGCCGCAGCTGCCGCCGGAGTGGCGCCTCTTTGTCATCACCGGCTTCCTGGGCGGCCTGACGACCTTCTCCACCTTCTCGGCGGAGGTCGTGACGGCGCTGCAGCAGGGCCGCACTGGCTGGGCGCTGATGACCGCCGGCGCGCACCTGGCCGGCTCGGTGCTGATGACCCTGGCCGGCCTGGCCACGCCCTGGTTGCTGCGCCGCTGAGCGGCAGCCCTGACCAGGGCATTTAGGCAGCCGTCCCCAGCAGCGGCCCAGACACCGGCTCCTAGAATCGCGCCGCTCGAACGACGCCCCACGCAGCAGGAGACACCCCGCATGACCCCCGCCGAGATCCTGGCCCAGCACGGCCCGCGCGAAGCCATGGAGTACGACGTGGTCGTCGTCGGCGCCGGCCCGGCGGGTCTGGCCACCGCCATCCGCCTCAAGCAGCTGGATGCGGGCTTGTCGGTGGTGGTGCTCGAGAAGGGCTCGGAGCCGGGTGCACACATCCTCAGCGGCGCGGTGATGGACCCGCGCGCCCTCACGGAACTGTTCCCCGACTGGAAGGCGCGCGGCGCCCCGCTGAACCAGCCCGTCACGCACGACGAGGTGCTGTTCCTGGGCGCCACCGACGCACGCCCCACGCCGCAGTGGCTGATCCCCGGCTGCCTGCACAACGAGGGCAACTACGTCATCAGCCTGGGCGCGGTCACCAAATGGTTGGGCGAGCAGGCCGAGGCACTGGGCGTGGAGATCTTCCCCGGCTTCACCGCCGCCGAGCTGCTGTTCAGCGACACCGGTGCGGTGCGCGGCGTGGCCACCGGCAACCTCGGCGTGGGCAAGGACGGCCAGCCGCACGGCGGCTTCCAGCTCGGCATGGAACTGGTGGCCAAGTACACCGTGTTCGCCGAAGGCGCGCGCGGCCATCTGGGCAAGCAGCTGATTGCGAAATACGCGCTCGACCAGGGCCGCGACCCGCAGAGCTACGCACTCGGCGTGAAGGAGCTCTGGGAAGTGCCGGCCGACAAGGCGCGCCCGGGCCTCGTGGTGCACACCGCCGGCTGGCCGATGGACGAGCACACCTACGGCGGCGGCTTCCTGTACCACCTCGAAGGCAACAAGGTGACGCTCGGCTTCGTCACCGGCCTGGACTACCAGAACCCCTGGATCAGCCCCTTCGAAGAGATGCAGCGCTGGAAGACGCACCCGGCCATCCGCGCCCACCTCGAAGGCGGCAAGCGCATCGGCTACGGGGCGCGCGCCATCACCGCCGGCGGCCTGCTGAGCCTGCCCAAGCTGGTGTTCCCCGGCGGCGCGCTGGTGGGCTGCGACGCCGGTACCCTGAACGCCGCGCGCATCAAGGGCAGCCACGCCGCCATCAAGACCGGCATGCTGGTGGCCGAGGCTCTGGCGCCGGCGCTCAAGGCCGGCCGCAGCCACGACGAGCTCAGCGCCTACCCCGAGGCCTTCGAAAAGAGCTGGTTGTTCGACGAGCTCAACAGCACGCGCAACTTCAAACAGTGGTTCAAACAGGGCAACACCATCGGCACGCTGATGACCGGCATCGAGCAGTGGTTCCTGCCCAAGCTCGGCATCAAGAGCCCGCCGTGGACGATCCACCGCCACACGCCCGACCACGCCCGGCTGCACGCCGCCAGCCAGGTGCCGAAGATCGCCTACCCCAAGCCCGACGGCAAGCTCACCTTCGACCGCCTGAGCTCGGTATTCATCAGCAACACCAACCACGAGGAAGACCAGCCCGCGCACCTGACGCTGAAGGACGCCACGGTGCCGGTGGCCATCAACCTCGAGCGTTATGCCGGCCCCGAGAGCCGCTACTGCCCGGCCGGCGTGTACGAGTACGTGCAGAAGGACGGCGCAGACCAGCTCGTCATCAACGCGCAGAACTGCGTGCACTGCAAGACCTGCGACATCAAGGACCCGACGCAGAACATCGTCTGGGTCACGCCCGAGGGCGGCGGTGGCCCCAACTACGCGGGGATGTGATGGCGAAGCCGGCACAGGCCCCGCGCCATCTGCTCCGCGCCGGGATGTGAACCCAACAGCCGGCAGCGCCCGGGCCGGCTGATGCTGCCGCGCCCGTCATTCCGCCAGCTGCTGCTGGCCGCGTTCGTGCTGGTGGCGCTGCTGCTGGGCGGCGTGGCGCTGCGGGGTCAGCTGGCGCTGGAGGCGCTGCTCGAGAAGGGCCGCGAGGACGCCGCGCGCACGCTCGCGCTGAGCGCGCACGCCGAACGCCTGGACGAACTGGCGCTGGCCATGGAGCGCGCAGCGCGGCAGTACCTGGTGCTGGGCGACGTGACACTGCTCCAGCGCTACCAGCGCAGCGCCGACGACGCCGAGGCCCATCTGCGCCCGCTGGCCCGCGACGGCATCGCACCCGAGGCGGCCGCGGCCTGGCGCACGCAGCGCCGCGCCGTCGACCAGCTTCTCGCCGACGGGACCGACCCGGCGCGTGACACCGCCGTGGTGCGGGCCTTTCGCGAGATCGCCGAGCAGCAGGCCCGGCTGATGGAGCAGCTGCGCGCGGAAACGGCCGCACGCAACGCCGCTCTGCAAGACGAGATCGAGGCCGCGCGCGTGGCGCTGGGCCGCCAATGGGCGGGCGCCGGCGTGCTGGCGCTGGTGCTGGCGCTGGCACTGGCCGTGGCGCTGGCGCGGCCGCTGGCGCGCGTGGAGGCCGCCATCGTCGCGCTGGGCGAGAACCGGCTCGACGAGCGCATCGAGATCCCCGGCCCCAGCGACGTGCGCCAGATCGGGCGCCGCCTGGACTGGCTGCGCCAGCGCCTGGCCGGGCAGGACGCCGACAAGGCGCGCTTTCTGCGCCACGTGTCGCACGAACTGAAGACGCCGCTGGCCGCGCTGCGCGAAGGCGTGGCGCTGCTGCAGGACGGCGTGGCCGGGCCGCTGTCGGCCGACCAGCGCGAAGTGGCGCGCATCCTGGCCGACAACACCGCGGCGCTGCAGCGGCGCATCGAAGACCTGCTGAGCTTCAACGCCACGGCCTTTGCCGCCGAGCGGCTGGTGCGGCGGCCGGTGGCGATGGCGCCGCTGCTGCATGCACTGGTCGACGAGCAACAGCTGCAGTGGCGGGCCAAGGGCCTGCGGGTGCAGGTGGGTGGCGACGAACTCACAGCCGACGTCGACGCCGATCTGATGCGCAGCGCGCTGGCCAACCTGCTGGCCAACGCCATCCGCTTCAGCCCCGACCGAACAGACGGCGGGGCCGGCGGCGCTACGATCCGGCTCGACTTGGCGCGCGCGGGCGACGGGCTCACGATCACGGTCGCCGACGAAGGCCCGGGCGTGGCCGACAGCGACCGCGCCCGCATCTTCGAACCCTTCTACCGCGGCGCCGTGCAACCGGCGGCGCCCGTGGGCACGATGGCCGGCACCGGCATCGGCCTGTCCATCGTTGCCGAGGCCGTGTCGGCGCACGGCGGCCATGTCGAACTGCTGAAAGCCGGGCTGCTGCCCGGCGCCTGTTTCCGAGTCCACCTTCCCCATGCCCTTGCAGATTGATCGCGCGCTGTTGATCCTGTGTGCCACCGTGGCCCTGGCGGGCTGCGCGCAGTGGCCGGCCGCCGAGCCCGGCAGCAGCACGCCCGTGCCCACGCCTGCCGTGGTGCCGGCCCCAGCGCCAGCACCGGTGCCTGAAGCGCCCGCCGTCACCGCACCGCCGCCGCTGCTGCCGCCAGCGGCCGAGGCCGCCCAGGCGCGGCTGCTGGCGTGGCAGGACCGGTTGCGCGAGCTGCCCGGCGCCGAACTCGCGCGCGAACTGGCCCGGCGCGACCCGCCCGCCGATGCCGCGGCCAGCGTCGAGCTCGCACTGGCCCTGGCCTACACACGCACCCTGGCCCAGGCCGCCGGCACGCCCGCCAACGGGGAGCTGGCGCGCGCTCTGGCCCTGCTGGAGCCGTTGGCACGCACCGCCTCGCCCTGGCAGGCACCGGCCCGCCTGCTGCAGTCGCGCCTGGCCGAACAACGCCGGCTCGAAGACCAGATCGACAAGCTGCAGCAGCAGCTGCGCGAGCAGCAGCGCCGCAACGAGCAGCTGGCGGCGCAGATCGAAGCGCTGCGCGCCATCGAGCGCAGCCTGGGCGGCGCGCGGCCGCCCGCGCCGCCCGCGCCACGATGAGCAGCACGCCGGCACCGCATGTCCTGGTCGTCGACGACGATGCCGACCTGCTGCGCCTGCTGTCGATGCGCCTGGCGGCCGCCGGCTACCGCGTGAGCAGCGTCGAGTCGGCCGAGCGCGCGCTGGCCAGCCTGGCGCTCGAGCGCCCGCAGCTCGTGATCAGCGACGTGCAGCTGCCCGGCATCGACGGCCTGCAGCTCTTCGAGCGCATCCGCGATGCCCACCCGGCCCTGCCCGTGATCCTGCTCACCGCGCACGGCAGCATTCCCGATGCGGTGGCGGCCACGGCGCAGGGCGTGTTCACCTACCTCACCAAGCCCTTCGACGGCCGAGCGCTGCTCGAAGAGGTGGCCAAGGCGCTGGCGATGGCGCCGCCGGCGCGCGCCGGGGCCGACGAGCCGGCCGCCGCCTGGCGCGCGCACATCGTCAGCCACAGCGCCAAGATGGAAGCGCTGCTGGCCGAGACGCGGCTGGTGGCCGCCAGCGATGCCAGCGTGCTGATCCGCGGCGCCAGCGGCACCGGCAAGGAGCTGCTGGCGCAAGCACTGCACCGCGCCAGCAAGCGCGTGGGCAAGCCCTTCGTGGCCGTGAACTGCGCCGCCATCCCCGAGGCGCTGCTCGAGAGCGAGCTGTTTGGCCACGTCAAGGGCGCCTTCACCGGCGCGCTGCAGAACCACCGCGGCCTGTTCCAGGCGGCCGACGGCGGCACGCTGTTTCTCGACGAGATCGGCGACATGCCGCCGACGCTGCAGGTGAAGCTGCTGCGCGTGCTGCAGGAGCGCCGCGTGCGGCCGGTGGGCGCGACGCAGCCGGTGCCCATCGACGTGCGCATCCTGAGCGCCACCCACCGCGACCTCGACGCGCTGCGCACCGACGGCAGCTTCCGCGACGATTTGTACTGGCGCCTGGCCGTCGTCACGCTGCAGTTGCCCACGCTCGACGAACGCCGCGAAGATGTGCCGCTGCTGGCGCAGCACTTCCTGCAGCAACTGGCCGAACGCCACAGCAAGCGCGTGCGCGGCTTTGCGCCCGAGGCGCTGCGCGCGCTGGCCATCGCGGCCTGGCCCGGCAACGTGCGCCAGCTGCACAACGTGGTCGAGCAGGTGTGCGCGCTGGCCACCGCGCCGCTCATCCCGCTGGCGCTGGTGCAGCGCGCGCTGCGCGTGCCAGGCGTGCAGGTACTGCCGTACGCCGAAGCGCGCCGCCGCTTCGAGCACGAGTACCTCGTCGGCCTGCTGAAGCTGACCGACGGCCACGTGGCCGACGCCGCCCGGCTGGCCGAGCGCAACCGCACCGAGTTCTACCGGCTGCTGCAGAAACACGGGCTCACACCGGGCCGGTTTCGGGGTGACGACGAGGCGGCCGATGCCGCCGCCGACGCGGCGGGCGACGCCGCCGAGCCGCCTGTCGCCGATTAGCGACGAGGGCCTCAGCGGGGTGGGGCGGCCACGGAGCAGCGCCGCTGTCGCCGAACGGCGACGCTTTGGCCGCAGCAACGCCGCTCAGCCATCAAACGAAATGCGCAAGTCATTGATTTGATTTGACTTTTTCGCACGGCACGGCGCTTGCGCTACCGCGCCCATGCCGCGTTCCCTGCTGCGCTCCGTTCTGCTGACCCTGGCCCTGCTCGCAGCCAGCTGCCGCGTGGCTGCCTTCGGCTTCGACGAGGTCGCAGCCTTGGCCCGCAATGCCGCGGCCGTGGCCTGGATGCAGCCGGCCGACACCCGCCTGGCCGAGCTGCGCCAGCTCAACTACGACGGCTACCGCGACATCCGTTACCGCCCGGACAAGGCCGTGTGGCGCGACGCCGGCCTGCCCTTCGAGCTGCAGTTCTTCCACCTCGGCGGCGGCCACGTGCACGCGGTGGACGTGCACGAGGTGCACGAAGGACGCGTGCGCCGCCTGGACTACGACGCCGCGGCCTGGGACTTCGGCCGCCACCGCTTCGACCGCAGCGCCTGGGGCCCGCTGGGCCATGCCGGCTTTCGCGTGCACCACGCGCTCAACTCGCCGGCCTACAAGGACGAGCTGATCGTCTTCCTCGGCGCGAGCTACTTCCGTGCGCTCGGCCGCGGCCAGCAATACGGCTTGTCGGCACGCGCGTTGGCCATCGACACCGTGGGCGGCGCGCCAGAAGAGTTCCCGCGCTTCACGCGCTTCTGGATCGAGCGGCCGGCCGCCAACGCCACCACGCTGACGATCCACGCGCTGCTCGAATCGCCGCGCGCCGTGGCGGCGGTGCGCTTCGTGATCACGCCCGGCGACAGCACGGTGCTGGACACGCGCATCCGCGTCTACCTGCGCAGCGGCACAACGCCGGCGATGGTGGCGATGTTGGGTGTGGCGCCGCTGACAAGCATGTTCCTGCACGGCGAGAACCAGCCGCAGGCGCTGGACTTCCGCCCCGAGGTGCACGACAGCGACGGGCTGCAGATCGCCGGCATCGGCCCCGGTGGCAGCCAGGTCGAGTGGATCTGGCGTCCGCTCGTCAATCCGCCAAGCAAGCCCTACTCGCCGCTGGCGCCGAGCTTCGCGCTGCAACGCCTGCAGGGCTACGGCCTGATGCAGCGCGACCGCGCCCCGCGCAGCTACGAAGACCCCGAGGCGCGCTACGAGCGCCGCCCGAGCGCCTGGGTCGAGCCTGTCGGCGACTGGGGCCCCGGCCGCGTGCAACTGCTGATGCTGCCCACGCCCGACGAGACCGAGGACAACATCGTCGCCGCGTGGGTGCCGGCCACGCTGCCGCGTGCCGGCGAGGCGCTCGACTTCGCCTACCGGCTGCACTGGCAAGCGCGGCTGAAGACGCTGCCCCAGTCGTTCACCGCGCTGGCCCACGCCACGCAAAGCCGCCGGGGACGCAGCTGGGCGCCGCTGGCCGCCGACGAGCTGCAGTACTTCGTCGACTTCGAAGGCCCGGCGCTGCAGGCACTGCCCGCCGGCAGCACGGTGCAGGCCGTGGCCGAGGCCGGCGCGGGCGGCCGCGTGATCGAGACCAATGCCTACCCGCTGCCGCCCGAACTGGGTGGCGGCTGGCGCCTGAAGCTGCGTGTGCAGCGCAGCGACGCCGCCCAGCCGCTGGAGCTGCGCGCTTGGCTGCGCCATGCCGGCGGCGCCCTCACCGAAACCTGGGCGGCTCTGCTGCCGCCCGAACCCTTGCAAGCCCCGCCCCAGGAGCACCCCCGATGAACCAGCCCACGATCCGCTTTTCCAAAGCGGCGCGCCGCCGCTACACGCACACCGCCGCACCGGCCGTGCAGCGCGGCTCGATGGTGCCCACGCCATGGCAGGGGCTCGGCGCCAGCCTGCGGCAAGCCCTGCAGCAAGGGCTGAAGTCGACGACGGCGGGTGCCAACGACGCCCCGGCACCGCGGCTGCGCGGCGCCGAGCGCGCCGCCGTGCTGCGCCGCCGGGCGCTGCTCGCGCTGGTGCTGCTGACCGCCGTGCTGGCCAGCGTGCTGCTCTTGATGACGCAGCCGATGCTGGGTTCGGCACCGGGGCTGCTGCCGGTGCGGCTGCTGCAGGTGGGCCTGTTCGCGCTGCTGCTGGCCTGGGTGGCCGCCGGCACGGTGACGGCGGTGATGGGCTATCGCAGCCTGACCCGGGGCGACCGCCATGCGCTGAGCTTTGCTCACGTCGCCGGCCACACGCTGCCGGCCTCGGCGCGCACCGCCGTCGTCATGCCGATCTGCAACGAACACGTGAACACGGTGTTCGCCGGCCTGGCGGCCACGGCCGAGTCCATCGTCGCCGCCGGCGGTGCGCGGCTGGTGGAGGTGTACGTGCTGTCCGACAGCAGCGACCTGGAGCTGCGCCGCGCCGAGCGCGAGGCCTGGCTGGCGCTGCGCGACCGCCTGGCCGACACCGGCCTGCGCGTGCACTACCGCTGGCGCCTGCGCCGCACGCACAAGAAGGCCGGCAACGTGGCCGACTTCTGCCGCCGCTGGGGCCACCTGCACCGCTACATGGTGGTGCTCGACGCCGACAGCGTAATGAGCGGCGAGGCCGTGCTCGGCCTGGCGCGGCTGATGGAGGCGCATCCGCGCGCCGGCATCATCCAGAGCGCGCCCGTCACCGCGGGCCTGGACACGCTGCACGCGCGCGCGCAGCAGTTCGCCGGCCGCGTGACCGGGCGCCTGTTCAGTGCCGGCATGCGCTACTGGCAGCTGGGCGAATCGCACTACTGGGGCCACAACGCCATCATCCGCATCGCGCCCTTCATGGCGCACTGCGGCCTGGCGCCGATCAACGGGCGCGCCGGGCAGTTGAAGGGCGGCTTGCAAGGAGACATCCTCTCGCACGACTTCGTCGAGGCCGCGCTGATGCGCCGCGCCGGCTACAGCGTGCACCTGGTCTCCGACCTGCCCGGCAGCTACGAGCAGCAGCCGCCGCACGTGCTGGCCGAGTTGCAGCGCGACCGCCGCTGGTGCCAGGGCAACCTGCAGAACGCGCAGCTGGTGGCCGAGCCGGGGTTGCACCCGGTGCACCGGGCGATGTTCGTCACCGGCGCGATGGCCTACCTGTCGGCGCCGCTGTGGCTGGCCTTTGTGCTGCTGGGCACGGCGCTTTGGTGGTTCGGCCGCCACGACCTGACGAGCCTGGTGCCGCTGGCCCCGGTGCAGGCACTGTGGGCCGCCACCATCGGCCTTTTGATGCTGCCGCGCGTGCTGGGCGTGATGCTGGTGCGCCACGAGGGCCGCACGGCACAGTACGGCGGCACGGCGCGCCTGGTGACCGGCACGGTGCTGGAAGCGCTGCTGTCGGCGCTGCAGGCCCCTGTGCGCATGGCTGCGCACACGGTGTTCGTGGTGGGCGCGCTCACCGGCCTGCCGCTGCAGTGGAAGAGCCCCCCGCGCGAGGCCGTGGCCCTGGGTTGGCGCGATGCCGCCCCGGCGCTGCTGCCGCTGGCCGGCGTGGCCCTGGCGGCCCTGGGCGTGGCGCTGATGCTGGGTGACGGCCTCGTGCTGTGGGTGGCTCCGCTGGCGCTGCCGCTGCTGCTGGCCTGGCCCATCGCGGTGGCGTCGGCCAGCCCGGCACTGGGCCGCTGGCTGCGCCGCCATTCGCTGCTGCTCACGCCCGAAGAAGCAGCCCCGCCGCCGGTGCTGCGCCGCGCCTGGGCGCTGGCCGATGCGGCTGCCTTGCCGGTGAGTGTGCCGATGCCGCTGGCGAGCACCGTGGTGGCCCGGCAGGGCTGAGTCGCTGAACCAGCCCTTGCCCCCGCCCGAGACCAACCCTAAACCGGCCGCGCGAACGGCGGCACCGGTCCGCCCGCCACGACAATGCGCACGGCACGCGGCCAGCCCCGGGCGGCCTGCTCGAGCTGGCCGAGCACGCGCAGGCCGGCTTCGTCGAGCGTGACGGCGTCGATGACGATCAGCGTCGCACGGCGCGGCACGAAGCCCTGCAGCGCGGCCGGTTGCGGCGCGACGCCGGCGTCCCAGGCATCGGTGGGCTGAAGGGGCCGCCACCAGGCGGCGTCGGCTGCCAGCGCACGGCCACGCAAGGCCAGCCGGCCGGCAGTGCCGGCGGCGTCGGCCATCGCCCAGCTGCCATCGAGCAGCAGGGCCGCGCGCCGCGCCACGGCGGCGTCGGCCACGTGCAGCACGCCGTAAGGCCACTCGATGCGCGGCGGCTCCCAGGGCATCCACAGTGGACGCGTCGCCGGCCCGGCGCCCAGGCGGCAGGCCGCGAGCAGCCGCGCCGTGGCCTCGCAGTGGCGCGGGCCAGCCGCGGGCGGCGGCACCGGCTGCAGCCGGGCGGAGTCGAAGCGCGTGAACAAGCCGCTCAGCCGCTCAACCCACCAGCGCGCGCACCGCGCGGCCAATGCCGTCGCCCACCGGCACGCCCATCGTGCGCAGCGTGCACTCCACGCCGGCGATGGCGCCCAGGATGTTGGCCTCGTTCTGATCGCCCAGGTGGCCGATGCGGAAGGCGCGCCCGCGCAGCGCGCCCAGGCCGCCGGCCATGGCGACCTGGAAGCGCTCGCGCGCCAGCGTGCGCAGCGCGTCGACATCCACGCTCTCCGGCACGCTGATGGCCGTGACGCTGACCGAGCGCGTCGCCGGCTCGCGCGCGACAAAGCCCAGCGCGCCGGCCTCGCTCCAGCCCGCCACCGCCGCGTGCACCGCGTCGGCGAGCCGGCGGTGGCGCGCGTACACGGCGTCCAGGCCCTCGGCCTGCAGCAGCGCCAGCGCAGCGGCCAGGCCGTGCAGCAGCGGCAGCGGCGGCGTGCCGCAGAACTTCTGGTAGTTCATGACGCCGTCGCGCGCCACCCAGTCCCAGTAGAAGCGCGGCGCAGTGCAGGCCTGGGCGGCCGCGAAGGCGCGCTCATTCAGCGCGACGAGCCCCAAGCCCGGCGGGCACATCAGGCCCTTCTGGCTGGCGCCGATGACGACGTCGAGCCCGCAGGCATCCATGTCGATGGGCTCGCAGGCCAGCGAGGCCACGGCATCGGCCACCAGCAGCGCCGGGTGGCGTGCGTCGTCGATGGCGCGCCGTAGTGCGACGAGGTCGCTGGTCACACCGCTGGCGGTGTCGGTGTGCACCGCGAAGACGGCGCGGATGGCGTGCGCGCGGTCGTCGCGCAGCGCCGCGGCCACGGCCTCGGCATCGATGGGGAAGCCTTCGCGCCAGGGCGTGCGCACGACGACGCGGCCCAGCGCCTCGGCCACGCGCGCCCACTGGTCGGCGAAGTGGCCGGTGCCCGGCACCAGCACGGCCTCGCCCGGCGCGGCGAGGTTCTGCACCACCGACTCCCACACGCCATGGCCGTTGGCGATGAACATCAGCACGCGCGTGGCGGCACCGGTACCGAACACGGTACGCAGGCCAGCCTCGCAGGCGGCGATGGAGGCATCCACGCGCGGGTCGGCGAGGTCCATGTTCTGCACGTTCATCGCGTGCAGCACCTCGTCGGGGATGGGGCTCGGGCCTGGCGCGTGCAGCAGGCGCCGACCGGGGACGCGGGGGATTGAAGCGGTCATGGCGCGATGCTATCGGGCGGCCCACGCTCTGGAGCAAGCAGTCTTGCCCCAAAACCTACTCCGTTCGCACTGACCCTGTCGAAGTGCCCGCGGAGGCTTCGACAGGCTCAGCCCGAACGGGTGTCTTGGTGGATGCCGCGGGATGCCGCGGGTGCTCTCACGAAAACGCGCTGGCCCCACCACCCACTCCGTTCGCACTGAGCCTGTCGAAGTGCCCGCGGGGGCTTCGACAGGCTCAGCCCGAACGGGTGCTTTGGTGGATGCCGAGGGATGCCGCGGGTGCTCACAAGAAACAGGCCCGACCTCACCACCCACTCCGTTCGCACTGAGCTCGTCGAAGTGCCCGTGAAGGCTTCGACAGGCTCAGCCCGAACGGGTTTTTTGGTGGATGCCGCGGGTGCTCTCACGAAAACGCGCCGGCCCCACCACCCACTCCGATCGCACTGAGCTTGTCGAAGTGCCCGCGAAGGCTTCGACAGGCTCAGCCCGAACGGAATCTGGCGAACGCCAGAATTGGGTGCTCTCAGTTCGCCTCCAGCCCCGCCTTCTTCACGAGCTGCGCGTACTTGGCCAGCTCGCGCCGGAAGGCCGCCGCCGCCTGCTCGGGCGTGGAGATGGCGATGGTGTTGCCCTGCTTGGCCATCGTCTCCTTCACGGTGGCGTCGTTGAAGGCGGCCACCACGGCGTCGTGGATGCGCTTCACGTCCGCCGCCGGCAGGCCCTTGGGCGCCAGCACGGCGAACCAGGCCTCCACCACGTAGCCCGGCAGGCCCTGCTCCACGAACGTGGGCACGGTGGGTGCCGCGGCGATGCGTTGCGCCGTGCCCACGCCGATGGCCTTGAGCGCACCGCTGGCGATGTGCTGCTGCACGCTGGGCAGCGCCACGGTGGCGAACTCGATCTGGCCGCCGATGAGGTCGGTGACCATCGGGCCCACGCCCTTGTACGGGATGTGTTTGGCCGTGGCCCCGGCCTCGTCAAGGAACATCTCGCCCGCCAGATGCAGGATCGTGCCGTTGCCGCCCGAGCCGAAGTTCAGCTGACCCGGCTTGCTCTTCAGCAGCGCCACGAACTCCTTCGAGTTGTTGGCCGGCACGTTCTTGTTCACCACCAGCACGATGGGCGTGCTGCCGACGATGGCGATGGGCGTGAAGTCGCCCGGCATGTCGAAGGGCAAGCTCTTGATCACGCTCGGGAAGATCACGACGTTGTTGCTGACGACGCTGAGCGTGAAGCCATCGGGCGCCGAGCGCGCCAGCTGCTGCAGGCCGATCACGCCACCGGCGCCAGGCTGGTTGTCCACCACCACCGGGTGGCCCAGCGCCTTGGCCAGTGCCGGCTGCGCGGCGCGTGTGATGGCGTCCACACCCGAGCCGGTGGCGTTGGGCAGCACGAAGCGGATGGTCTTCTCGCCCGGGGCCTGGGCCCAGGCCGGCAGGGCCGAGGCTGCCGCGGCGGCGAGCATCAGGCGGCGGGTGGTGGATGCGGTCATGGGGTCGTCTCCGGTGCTTGTGGTGGAAAGAAAGGGATCAGGCGACAAAGCCGCCGCCGAGCAGGGTGTCGATCTCTTCGGGCGTTCGGCCCAGCGCCGCCAGCGCCTGCCGCGTGTGCTCGCCGACACGAGGCGGGCTCAGGCGCACACCCGGGCGCTGGCCCGCCATCGTGAACGGCAGCAGCGTCGTGCCCACAGTCTGGCCGGCACGCTCGCCATCGGGCAGCGTGATCGGCGCCAGGCCGCCGGTGGCCTTGAGGTGTGGGTCGTCGTACAGGTCTTCTGGCCGGCGGATGGGCGCATAGGGCAGCCCCGCGGCCTCCATGCGCGCGGACAGTTCGTCGGCGCGCCACGCGGCCAGCCGCTCGCGCAGCGCCGGCATCATCGTGTCGCGCGCCTTCACACGCAGGTTGTTGGTGGCCAG